>JANMDS010000142.1:0-2796 GCA_031376405.1 Betaproteobacteria bacterium | reverse complement strand
TTGGCCTTTGCGTGCGCGGCCATCTTCGCGGCAAGCTCGCCTTTGTAAAACGCCTCACCCTTCGTTGCAGCAATGAGCTCAAGCGTGCGTACTTTATCGGCGCTCACAAAACGCTCACCTGCTTTCGGCGCTCGGCCATTGGGCAGGAAATGTGCGGCCCACCCCGGTTGATCTTTAAGCTTTTCGACTGCGTTGGCCCATTGCCGCGCCAATATCGGCGAGACCAAAAAACCATCACGGGCATAGCGAATTGCGGGATCAAATAAATCGGCAAAAGGCAATTTTCCATAGCGCTGCGAGAGCGCAACCCACTGCGAAACCGCGCCGGGCACCGTAACCGAATCCCAACCATAAAGCGGCATCGTTTCACGGCCCGCAAATCGCTCGGGCGACCACGCAGCAGGCGAGCGGCCCGAGGCATTTAAGCCCTGAATGGATTGCCCGTCCCACAAAATACAAAACGCATCGCTGCCAATGCCATTCATCGCGGGCTCAACAACGGTGAGCGCAATCGCAGTGGCAATCGCTGCGTCCACCGCGTTGCCCCCGCGCGCGTACATGCTCATGCCCGCTTGCGTGGCGAGCGGCTGCGAGGTGGCCACAATATTGTTCGCCATCACCGGCGAGCGATGGCTAGGGTAAGTCGGGGCGTAATTAAACATGTGCCGCTTTAAAACTAGACTTTGGTTTGATAGGGATACGCCTTGTGCGGCACGTTCGCTTCCGCAGCCCGTGCCGTTTCATCCAAATTGATCGGCGCTTTGTCCCACAGCAGCGCACGGCCTTTGCGCTGATCTTCTTCAAGGTGCGGATTTTTCTCTTTCAATTCGCGAATGAACTTAGTGTGGTCGGACTCGTAGCCGAAGCCTTTGATTAGCATGGTATTTTTTCTGTCGTGATTTCATGCATTTTAAGCGCAAGCAACTCAGATATTTGTCACAACATAAAACCTGCGGCGCAAAATTGGCTTTTTCTGGGAGATATCTCCCAAAAAATGCCACTTTTACGCCGCAGGAATTAAGTGCCGGAGGCGTTCAGTTGAACGTAAGTGTTTCTGCAAAATTCGTCACAGCTGCCTCGGCGAAGGTCTATCCATTTCGACTCAACTGTCGCCTACGTACCGCGTATGCGCCAAGCCCGAACAATGATGCGATAGCAATCAACCAGAACGGCTCGGCTACCGAGAGACCAACTGGGACTTGTCGGATTACGCAGCCGCCGACGCAAATTGATCCGACCAAAAAGGCCTCGGGCGAGGCAAAACTCGCGTCCGGAGGGTCATATACAAACTTCAGATTGACTTTGTATTGTCCCGTGGCGAGCGGCGGTATCGAAATCGCTACGTCGCAGAAGCGATCGTTGCCTGGAAATGGCGCCTTATAGAGCGGCGTACTCTGCTCTACCGTAAGCTCGTCACCCAACGCTTTTACCGAAAGAGTTCCCTTACCTCCAAAAACGTTTGGACAATATACGGTGCGCGTCGAAAAGCTATAAGCAGATAATCGTACTGTAATGCTAGATGCCGCGTTGGGGATAATCGGGCTCGGCGCAGTCGAAATAATCGACCAATCCAGAATTTGCGCATATCCATTTGCACAGGAGAGCGCGAATAAACCAGAAATAGCAAACGCCATGATGGAAGTTAGAAATGTGTAGTTTAGATTGATGTTAATCGTCGCCTATTGGTTAAACGAAATCCGTTGCCAGAATCGAAACGGTTCAGCTTTCAATATCCTGCCCCGATCGAAACGTAGCTTCCCGGCCATCACCGCCACAACACCTTACCGGCGTAAGCGTGGCTTTAGTTGCATACAAAAACCAAGCACTCCGCTCGGACTATCGTGCAGAGTGCGTCCCGATTCACTAGCTTCTACGATTCGATTCTCGTTGACGTGCCGTGTATCCCCCAAGACCAATAAACAAAGCGAGAGCCAACCACCAGAACGGTGCGCCGAGAGAGAAGTTAAGTGGTACTTGCTGCACCACACACGTACCGAAACACAACAGGCCTAAGTCTATGATCGCTGTTGACCGTTCGGGCGTAGCGCCAAGTTCAAAAGTACCCAGATCGAGCCGTACGACGTAGAGACCCTGTGCAAGTGCTGGCAGTGTGAACGAGACATCGCAAAATAACTCAGTTCCGGACACAGGTGGTGGCATAGGAAGAGATCTTTTTACTAACGTAATCGTAGAACCATTTACAACGGTCGGATACGGCGACTGCGGCAGTGAATTTCCGCAATAAAGGCGGCCGCCATTGACTGTTGGGTCGCCAGTTTGCCTTACCGTTACGCTACCTGCCGTGTTCGCGATCAACGGAGTAGGCGAGGTAGAAATAATCTTGTAGCCAGCCACTTGCGCACTTGCGGACGAAGCGCAAAACAGCAAGACACTCACGAATGACAATAATTTGAGAATGGCTTCTGGCGCGGCTTTCAAATTCGATTTCATGATATTCATATCCTAAATGCACCCCTGCGCATAAATTCCATTTGTTCGGTTCGCGAACTCTGGCGAATCCACAATCCCGTCGACAATCGATGCGCGGGACGCACCGCTGTTGATGATGGCGAGCCAACCATTCCAGCCCGCAATTTCCGGATACCTTCGTAACACTGCGTCGTACAGATCTCCCAAAAATTGCTCGTTCGAGCGCCCAAGATTACTGTACTCCGAACTGTTAAATACGCCTCGCATGAAATTTCTTGCGTTGGCAGCTTGTTGTACAGGATTCTGACAGTTCGAGCGTATCGGACTCAACCAACCTGGTAGACCTGTATCGTCCGGTAGTCGATG
>JANMDS010000136.1:0-2395 GCA_031376405.1 Betaproteobacteria bacterium | reverse complement strand
CACTTGGCACGAGGTTGATCGCGGCCAAATCGCGGCGACGAGATTCAACTGCACCCATTCGGCTTTTGCTACCCGTCCGCTACCCAGGAGCGTGACGTCACACTCCAAGTGCTTGTCCGGAATCGGCTTTCGCCTGCGGAGCACGCTCTTTCGAAGAGTGGGCGGCGTTTTTTTGCGCAACAGCACAACACAAACTGCACAATTCTATTTTTGCAAATACCGGCCAAGTGATCGGGAACCGGCGTCCAAACGGCCCTAAGTTCACAAACGAAATGCAACTCCTTGTTCGCGAGGTGTTGCTATAAACGAACCTATGTCCAGTTGTCAGTAGAGATCTGTGCGAGATTTCCCGCCGTTACGCCGAAGGTCAGTCGATCTGCATAATCGCGGCAGCTCTGGACCGCGCGCCATCGTCGATCTGTCGTGAGCGGAAGCGATACCGGACGTACGTTCGGCTAGCGCGAGTGGCGACGTTGTCCTGCAAGCGATTGTTTGGACTCAACTTTCCGTTTCAGAGTACACTCTTAGCTAGAGCAAGCCGGCATCTGAGCCTCGTCAATCTCTGTCCACGCCAGCACTTCGTCTTGCCCAGGCCGGATCAATGCAAGGTAACGCGCTCGACCCTATCGAGCATGTAGTGTTTCCCCGCTTCAAAATCCGACAGGCGCAGCCGGGCCGCCGGAAGTACGTGCTGGAACCTCGGGTCCAAGGACGGAACGGTGAGCCCCAGCATCCCTGACTTGATGCACTTTATGATGACTTCGCCGGGAGCCGAGACGCTGCCGTTCTTGTGAAAATCGAAGCACAGCCGGAGCTTTTTGCGTTTTCCGGGCTGCGGTATAGCAATCCACTGTCTGAAACTTTCTGCTTCGAAGCCGTCGAAATCTATTTCTGTCATGTGCATCGTTCCTCGTTTTTGACTGATCAGTAGCGCCGTCGCGCCGCCCACCGAGTCGCTCTCAAGATTGGGGCCAGTGCCGAATATGTCCCGCTGAGTTCCAGCGAGTTCCAAGCGCGTGTGCGCACTCGAATTTGGGACAGCGAAGGCGTGGACAGCTGTTTCAAAAATGATCTTTTGGCAGCGGTGAATTTGATCGCCAGTACTCACTGGCAGCGCTACTGCGCCAGAAAATTCAGCTCTTACTTCTCGGGTTCACCTACCGCCTGTTCGAACCACGAATGCGGGAACCGAGCGCGACGGGCGCGGCCATGCCAACACAAACGTCCAAGACGAGTTGCACGCCTTCATCATTGAATTCGGAAAATGAGCAGGGCTCGACGTAGAAGTCCTTGATCAGCATCGACGCCGCATCGTCTTCGAGTGAAATGAACATTTTCGTTGCCTCGTTGTTGAAACATGCCGGCGCCAACCGCCGTCAAGCTCGGGTCGAGGACTTCAATTCACAAGCCAAAGAGTGCGCTTTTCTCGCTGAGTTTCACTGAGTTCCAGGGCGTTCAACGAACAATTTCGTGCCTGTCGAGAAATGAGAATGTCGGGACATTCGTGCTGTGTTCTGGCACATCGGCAACTGCTGAGATGCAGGCCGCTTCGACTTTGCGATTGGCGTCTCGCCAAAAGGAATGGGCCGCAGATCGCTCCGCGGCCCGTCTGATTCGAAGCACCAGCCGTCGTCAAGCGACGGCGCACGACTGCGGATACACGTCGTCACCATCCGCGAAGGTGTCGGCACCCACCAAATAGTAGGGCTTACCGAACGCACTCTCGATCGGTTCAAGGACCGAGAGATCTTCGATCTCGACAACGACGTCCATCCGACTCACCGTGTTGGCGAACCGAACGGACTTTGCACCTTCACAGGGCAGTGCAACGAAGGCGTCAATAGTCGCCTTCGTTACTAGCACCAAGCCCTTGTCATGGCTCGTGTGGCAGCAGAGCTAAAGGTTGCCATGAGAGTCAGTCCAGACGTGGTAGTTGCTGCCTGCGAGGCGGCGTTTGGATGTCTTAGCGGTGGAGCTGTCTAGCAGCATGTGGTTAGCCCTCCTTGGGCCGAAGTTATCACCGGCAGCACCCAGCCACCGGTTATGTCGGTGGATTTTTCAATCTCGGTGCCAATCGATTGCTTTTTCCACCCAGTTTCACCGAGTTCCACCTCGCGGGTGCTCTCAGAAATGGGACGGCGATGTTGGGGTAGACGTCTCGAAATTGTTCACATGCAAAAGAGAAATGCCGCGCCCTTGGCCCTTCGTCAGCCTTTCCTCGACATACTCGACTCACCACTCGAAGGAATGGAATTCGACACATGGCAAGGCTCGTCACGCTCAACAGCGCAATCATCGGCGTGATAGTCTCAGCATTCGTCTCCAGCCCTGCATCCGCCGGCGACTTACGACAAATCCAGGAGGATCGCGTAAGGACGGTCTATGCGTGCGGCGC
>JANMDS010000126.1:0-1564 GCA_031376405.1 Betaproteobacteria bacterium | reverse complement strand
CGAGCGCAAGGGCATGGTGGAGGTGATCTCTTCGCTCGAGGCGAACGGGCGCGCAATCCCCTACGAAATTCGCATGGGCGTGTGGGTCACGGTGGAAGCAGAAACCGAATACATCAAAAATTGTTTTGAAGAGTACAAAGCCCACACCGACCCAAGCGGGCGCTATTTCACGCTCTATAAACGCTGGCATTTAATTGGGCTGGAAGTGGGCGTATCGGTCGCGAGCGTGGCCGTGCGCGGCGAGCCCACGGGCGTGGCAACCTGTTGGAACGCCGATGTTGTGGCTACAGCCAAACGCGATCTCACTCCGGGCGAGGTGCTTGATGGTGAAGGCGGCTACACGGTATGGGGCAAGTTGCTGCCTGCTGCAACATCGAAAAAAATGGGCGGGCTGCCACTGGGCTTAGCCCATAACGTGAAGCTAATTCGCGCAGTGAAACAAGGGCAAACTCTCACTTGGGATGATGTAGCAATGGACACCACAACGCGTGCGTATCAAGTGCGGCGTGAAATGGAAGCGATGTTTTGATTTTTGGGTAAATACCTGCGGCGCAAATTGCGCCTTTTTTGAGGTTTATCTCCCCAAAACTAGGCTTGCCAGAGCACCTTCACTTTTTTTGCCATACCCTCGAGGTAGGCACGGTGGGCGGCCTCTTCGGTTTCGCTCGCCCGCAACACGCTAACCAACGCATCGGTGCGCGCAAGTTTCTGCAATGCACTGGTGCCGCTTTCCAATCCGATAGAAAAACTCTCCTGGCCGCGCGTGAGGCCTAAATACACTTCCGCGAGCAACTGGGCATCGAGCAGGGCACCGTGAAACGTGCGACCGGAGTTGTCCACACCGAGCCGATCACACAACGCGTCTAGTGAATTTTTCTTGCCCGGAAATTGGGCTCGGGCCATGGGCAGGCTATCGGTGATTTGCGCTAATTCGTGTACGGGCGGTTTGCCTAAGCGCTTAAATTCTGCGTTTAAAAAACCCACGTCAAACGGGGCGTTGTGGATGACTAGGTTAGCGCCAGAAATAAAAGTGATCAGCGCATCGGCGATATCTGCAAATTTTGGTTTACCCACCAAATCTTCAAGCGAAATACCATGCACGGCTTGCGCGCCTGGGTCGATATCACGCTCTGGGTGTACGTAGTGGTGGAATGTTCTTTTGGTAATGCTGCGCCCGAGCATTTCGATGCAACCGATTTCGATAATGCGGTGGCCCGAGGCGGGCTCAAGGCCCGTTGTTTCAGTATCGAGCACGACGATACGCGGCTCGACTTTTTCAGCGTTTTCTTGCGCGGCCATTAAACGTTGTGGGCGAGGAGTTCCATCGCCCGAAGTCTACTATGACTTGCCGTAGCGATTGAGCGTGCGTTGAATTTCGTCAATCGCGCGCTCCATTTCTTGCTCTGAAAGCGTGGTGTCGCCGGTCAGTGGGTCGGCCAACGTCACGGTTCGATCCATTTGGGTTGTGAATTCACCTAAACGCATCGTAGCCGTAATCGTAGGCGTTGGGTCTTTAGTTACTTTCGCAGCGCTGCCCCAGCGCAAGCCGACCGCGCTCAAGTTG
>JANMDS010000109.1:0-1777 GCA_031376405.1 Betaproteobacteria bacterium | reverse complement strand
GTCAAACGGCGGAACAAAGTGCGCGCCGTGCTCGTGTCCAAAAGCGACGGCAGCCGTGATGGCTTCGTCAACGTTGGCGGACCGCAAAACAACGTCCGCGCCGTAGCCTTGCGTCGCTTCGACTTTGGGAAGTGATGCGGTTGCGGGCATAAAAACTGTTGGACGCAGACCGAGAGTTGTTGCCGCAAGAGCAAATCCTTGCGCATGATTTCCGGCCGAGGCCGCGACAACGGGATCACCAGGACGGAGTCGACCGTCGGCGACCATCGCTGCGAGGTGATTGAACGACCCACGCACCTTGTAAGAGCCCGTACGTTGCACGTGCTCGGGTTTGAGATACACCGACCGCTTGACCAGGGCAGATAGCCAGTCAGCGCCGACAATTGGCGTTGGTCGAGTGATTGACGCGACACGTTTGGCCGCGTTTTGGAGGTCGTCTGGCCCAATAAGGGAGTGTTCTGTACTGCCCATTTGTGCCTGCCCCCTTGTGGCGACTAGTTTTTATCCAGTTCGCCAGGGATTCCCGGCGCACAAGTCACGTATTAGATCACCAATATCACCACGAATAAAGGACACTCCTGACGATGCCGACGCCGCGTACCTTCACGCCCAAGCAGGCCGAGATCACTCGCGCTTGGCATATCGTTGATGCCGAGGGCATGACCGTTGGCCGTATGGCCACCGAAGTTGCGCGCATCCTGCGCGGCAAGCACAAGCCCGTCTTTGCTCCGCACATGGACATGGGCGACTTTGTCATCGTCATTAACGCTGCCAAGGTCAAAATGACCTCCAACAAGTTTGAGCGCCAGATGGTCTACCGCCACTCCGGTTACCCGGGTGGTCTCAAGTCGCAGACCTACGGCGAGCTTCTTGCCGCCAAGCCAGCTGAGGCTGTGCGCAAGTCGATCCGCGGCATGTTGCCAAAGGGTCCGCTTGGCCGTCAGATGCTTACCAAGCTCAAGGTCTACCCGGGCGCTGAGCATCCGCACGCAGCGCAACAACCCAAGCCACTTGAGATCGCCGGCGCTATCCACGTCGATCGCGTCTAGTCACTCAACTCGTTCATACACATAAGCACGGAGAAAAGAAACCAACAATGGCCACCAAGACCGCATCAGCCGGAAAGCCACTCTCACAGACCGTCGGTCGCCGCAAGGCTGCTGTCGCGCGCGTACGTTTTCGTCCCGGCACTGGCGTCATCACGGTCAACGGCCGTACGTTGGAAAACTATTTCCCGTCAGCAGTGCACCGCATGCTGATCACCGAGCCGCTCAAGGTCGCCGAAGTGTCAGACAAGTACGACATCGACGCAACGATTGATGGCGGTGGCATCAGCGGTCAAGCTGGCGCGCTTCGTCTTGGCGTTGCTCGCAGCTTGATTGAGATTGATCCGTCAACTCGCCCAGCTCTTAAGAAGGCTGGTTTCTTGAGCCGCGATGCGCGCATCAAAGAATCCAAGAAGTACGGCCTCAAGAAGGCTCGTAAGCGTCCTCAGTACTCCAAGCGCTAAGTCCGGATACTCCGTTGTCTCTGCGTTTTGGAACAGACGGAGTTCGTGGCGTCGCCAACACCGAGCTGACTCCCGAGGCAGTACTTGCTCTCGGGAGAGCAGCGGCTCGTGTCTTCAATGTGCACGGGCACTCCAACGTTTGGCTGGTTGGTCGCGATACCCGTCGCTCCGGAACACTTCTTCAGGCAGCTTTGAGCATTGGACTGTCGTCCGAAGGCGCCGAGGTCATTGATCTTGGTGTGATCCCAACACCGGGCGTCGCGTACC
>JANMDS010000013.1:0-2674 GCA_031376405.1 Betaproteobacteria bacterium | reverse complement strand
GCGCGCACCACCAATTTCAATCCACTCACTGCCTGGACTTATGAACTCGACGAGCGTGGCGTTTTCATCGAGCTGGTCGCGCAATTGATCGAAGTAGGCGATGCTCATATTGGTACCTGTGCGTACCGTGCCAGAGTCTGGTTGCAGCTCGCCTAGCACCATACGCAATAGGGTCGTTTTGCCCACGCCATTGCCGCCGATGACACCAATTTTGTCCCCGCGCAGCACCGTTAGGTTCACATCCCGCGCGATTACGCGCTCGTCAAAAGATTTGTTCACGTGCGCCAATTCAGCAACAATTTTTCCCGTGCGCGTACCTGCATCAATATCGAGCTTCACCTGGCCCAACGTATTGCGCCGCTGCACGCGCATTTCACGCAACTTCTCCAGCCGCCCGATGCGGGCCACGCTGCGCGTGCGCCTGCCTTCCACGCCTTTGCGCACCCACACTTCTTCTTGCTTTAAAAGCTTATCGGATTTCGCTTGCACGACGGATTCAAACGCAAGCTGCTCTTCTTTTTGCTGCAAATACGCGGCAAAATTTCCTGGATACGAGCCTAACTTACCCCGATCCAACTCGACGATCCGCGTAGCCACGTTATCTAAAAATTCACGGTCATGGGTAATCACCATTATCGTGCCGCGAAAATTTCTGAGTAACTCCTCTAGCCACTCAATCGCATCGATATCTAAATGGTTGGTCGGCTCATCGAGTAGCAACACATCGGGCTGCGCGACCAAGCCTTGCGCGAGCGCCACGCGCTTTTTCATTCCCCCCGAGAGCTCGCTTACTTTCCGCGTGCCATCAAGCGCCAAATGCGAAAGCGTGGTTTCTACCCGCTGCTCCCATGTCCAGCCGTCCAGGGCATCGATCTCTGTTTGAATCTCGCCCAACCCCTCGCCATGGGTCATCGCCGCCTCTTCATACCGGCGGCGCAAATCGCGCACGTGGGCCAGCCCTTCCGATACCGCTTCGAATATGGTGGCATCGGCGTGCAAATCGGGCTCTTGCGACACGTACGCCATCGTAAGCGATTGCCGTTTGGCAATATCCCCGCCATCGGGCGCTTGCAGGCCCGCAATAAGCTTTAAGAGTGAAGATTTGCCCGTCCCATTGCGCCCGATCAACCCCACGCGTTCGTTATCTTCAAGCGTGAGATTCGCTTGATCCAAGAGCGGCCAATGCCCAAACGCAAGGGAAATATTTTTAAGTACGAGGGTTGTCATTCAGAGAGGTTCATGCGCAGCAAACCGTGATTATTCACGAGTTGCCGTTTTTGAGGAGATAAAGCTGAAAAGTGGCCTGTTTTGCGCCGCAGGTTTTGGGCTAAAAAGCTTCAACACAGACCTTGTCGGACGCAATACGCGAAGCGCATTGCGCCGAACGAACGTTGCGATACTACCCACCCTGCCAAATTACCGACGCGCGTGGCAAACGGCCGGCACTTATTTCTTCACCGTGAACTTGCTGCAACGCGATAAAAACGACTCACTGATTCGCGAAATTGAGCGCCTGCGGCGCGTGGTAGCGAGCGTGAAAGCCCGCGTAGGGCGCAATAAGCGAAGCGCAATGCGCCGAATGAACGCGCGTAATAGGGGACGCGTTTAATTTTATTTTGCAGCTGGATTTGCTAGTTTTTCTGGGTGAAACAAGAAATACCTGCGGCGCAAAACAGGCACTTTTTGAAGGTTATCTCCTTAAAAAAAGTGGTTGTGAGCGCGGTGATTTGCGCGCGCCAAACATCAGCCCTCACGCCAATCCTCTCGTGTCGAGACGATTGCGTTTCAAAGTTTCTTGCGCGCTTTAGCGCTGCGGCATATCCTTCACGCCGTACCCCAAGCTCACCGTCGCTTCGTCCGGTATCGCGGGCATTGACGCGTTCCACGCTTCCCATTGCGCGCGCATCGCGGCGAGCGTGTCGGGATCGCGCTCTGCTAGATTCGCCCGTTCTCTGGCATCGTGTTCCACATTAAACAAGTAGTCGTTGCCATCGACGCGCAAATACTTCATCGCGCCTACACGCATCGCTTGCTGACCGCGATAGTTCATGCGCCAATGCATCGGGCGTGGAAACGTGCAAGACGGCTCGCGAAGCGTGGGGGTTAAATCCACGCTATCCCAGGCGAAATCGGCGTGCGGTTTTGCGCCACCTAACGCCAGCATGGTTGCGGACCAATCCATTGTTAAGCAGTGCTGCGCGCTTACCCCGCCCGCAGCGATGAGCCGTGGGTAATGCGCGACGTATGGCACGCGTATACCTCCTTCTGTCAAATCCATTTTGCCGCCCACGAGCGGCCAGTTATCGCTAAAGCGTTCGCCCCCGTTGTCGCTGGTGAATACGATCAATGTATCGTCGAGCAACGCCTGTTCGCGCAACGCATCCACAATCCAGCCAATGCCTTCGTCCATGTGATGGATCATACGTTGGTAGGTTTCAACATTGCCGCCATCTAAATGGAACAAATTATTCTTGATACCCGACGCTTTGTGTGCATCGTCGCGCGTCTCCCAAGGCCAATGTGGGGCGGTGTAGTGCACGCTTGCAAAAAAGGGTTGATCCCGCTTTGCGTTTTCTGCGTGGTTGTGGATGAATTGGGCTGTTTTTTGAGAGATCAAATCGGTCAAATAGCCGTCGTGGGGTTGCAGCGCTTTATCTACCCACAAATCATGCGT
>JANMDS010000090.1:0-1866 GCA_031376405.1 Betaproteobacteria bacterium | reverse complement strand
TCTCACCGGGCATTACCAAGGACCTGGCACACAGCATTCCGCTCTCTGCCCTGGTGATCACAATGGCTTTGTCTTCGAACATTTTCGGCACGATCCATAGCTCACTTCAGCTCATAATGCCTTTATATAAATGTTCTTGCGAATCGCATGTAATATAGCTATCATATAAAAGCATTCGCGAAATGATGCGGATCTTGGGGAAGGAAGCACCAGTGGCCAACAACGTACTCATCAAATCTCTTTTAGGCAGTTCAACGGCCTTAGCAGTTCTTGTCGTGGCCTCGCCGGCAATGGCACAACAGGAAAATTCTCCCGCTTCTACCGCTGCTCCCGCAGCGGAAGAAGGGCTCGACGAAATCATCGTTACCGCAACCAAGCGTGAAGTGAACTTGCAGAAAGTCTCCGCTGCGATCACATCGATCGGTGGGGAAGCGCTTGTCGCGCAAGGGGTGTCGGACATTCGGGGCGTGCAGAATCTCGTTCCGTCTGTACGGTTCCAACCGCAGAATGCGGCAACGGAAATTTACCTTCGAGGGGTAGGCTCGACGATCGATCTGCCAAACATAGAGTCGCCAACTTCCCTAAATTTCAATGGGATCTACATCCCTCGGGAAGTCTCTGCCGTCCCTCTTTTTGACATGGCGGGGGTAGAAGTCCTTCTTGGACCGCAAGGGACCTTATATGGGCGCGGTGCGCTCGGTGGCATCGTCAATGCGCGGTTTGCTCGTCCAACCGACACGAATGAGGGCACAGTTTCGGCCGAAGCAGGCAACTATTCTCTGATTCATGTCACAGGCGTTGTTAATGTTGCCGCAAGCGAGAACGTTTCGATCCGGGGAGCGGTCGATTATAACAACGCAGATGGATTTCAAAAATCCGGAGCCACTTCGACAGACAATTTTACGGGTCGGCTTTCGCTCAACATCCGTCCGACGGAAACAGTTAGCCTGTATGTATGGGGCTTGTACTCTAAACGATCGGGTAATTCTGCAAATGTCGTCGCAGTTGGCGTCAATCCTTTGAATGGGGCTTACTCACCGGGCCAATTTCTGAACTCCAATCCTTATGATGATCGCCTGTCGGCTGCGATCCTCGCGCTGCCCTCAAATCCCAACCTGCCTCCGCCGCAGGCTCCTCGCGCGCTCCCAACTGACGGAGAATCATACATCACTGGCGCCGAACTAGCGGTTGAGATTGGCGACGCGACACTCACCTATATTCCATCCTACCTCCGCTCGAAGGTGAATGTTGACTATTTCTTCGGCGGTTACCAGACCGCAAAATTCGACAAGACTAACCAATGGACGCACGAGCTGCGATTTTCTGGCGACGCTGGCCGGATAAGTTATCTTGCTGGCGCCTATGCATACAGAATCAATAGCGCGGGCGTCTTCACCATTGCCGGCTTTCCGATTGCCGTCGTCGATCAGAATCGCCTGAAGGGCTTTGCGACTTTTGGCGATTTGACCTTGAAAGCATCAGACCGATTGAGAATGATTATTGGCGGGCGCTATAGCCATGATTCACGCGTGGGCGCAGGCAACTTCTCGGGCTTTGAAGGAGCAAACTTCGTATTCCAGGTGCCCTATAGCTACAAGAAGAGCTTCAACCACGTAGACTACAAGGCCGCGGTCGAGTATGATGTGGCCGACCGCATCATGGTGTATGGAGCGATCCAGTCCGGCAATCAGCCGGGGACGTTCAATACATACCGCAATAGACCTGGAGTAACCAATGTTGTGGATTCGGCAGATCTAACAGCATACACCGCTGGAATAAAAAGTCGCTTGCTTGATGGATCTCTACAGATCAATAGCGAATTTTTTTACTATGATTATTCAAATTTATTTGCATCAGCTTACAATG
>JANMDS010000032.1:0-2880 GCA_031376405.1 Betaproteobacteria bacterium | reverse complement strand
CCACTACTCGTAGCGGGGCTTGTGCCATGGACGGGGCTCGCGTTCGCTGGGTTGAGCGCAAACGTTAGGCGCGCGGTACAGGAGGCTTTTTCCAGCAGCTTGCGCGTCAGTACCTTACTAATTGTTTGGTGCGGATTCATTTTTGTTTTTTTTAGTGCCTCCGGCTCGAAACTACCCTCCTACATCCTGCCGATGTTCGGCGCACTCGCGTTTTTGCTCGCGCCCATTGCCCTGCGATGCTCGGCGAATTGGTTTGTGAGCGCGTTCATTCCCATCGCACTTCTAGGTGTCGCATTAGGCGTAGCATCGCTGCCGACGTACGTCGCCCGCATTTCAGACTTTCCTGAGCGCTTACCGTTCGCCCTTGAGATGGCACTTTGGTTTCGCGCATCCGCAGTGTGTTTGTTCCTCACATTGGCTGCGGCGTGGTGGTGGCGCGCACCTTCCGTTCGTATCAAAGCCATCCTTGCCATTGCCTCGCTTTCTGTTGTAGCGGTATGGGCGGGGCTCATCGGACACAACGTGCTCGCCCCTGCGCAATCGGGCCAAAGCTTGGCTGAACGGTTTGTCGAAAAAGAGGGGCTCCGCGTTGAGGAAGTACCGTTTTACAGTGTAAACAGTTTTGATCACACGTTGCCTTTCTACCTCAAGCGTAGCTTCATCGTAGTCGGTTGGCGGGATGAGCTTGATTTGGGTTTGCAGGCCCGACCGGATCGTTACCTCCCAACCGAAGCTGCGTTCTTAAACGTGTGGTTTACACTTCCAATAGGTTATGCAGTGATGGAGCATGCGGTGTTTGAGCGACTACAAAAACAGAATTTTCCGCATCGCCTTATCGCGCGGGACGTGCGACGCGTTATTGTGAGTCGGCAGTGAATTCAGGCTTTACTTTTGCGCTCATTGGCGTGGCACTGAACACCGCAGCGCAACTTTTCTTGAAGGCAACGACCAATCGGGTGGGCGAACTTTCGCTCGCCAAACCGTTACTTTCCACCGCCCTATCCATCGGTAGCGTTCCAGCGTTCTACGCAGGAATGGCGTGCTACGCAGTCAGTATCGTCGTTTGGTTGCTAGCGCTCTCGCGCTTACCGGTGAGTGTGGCTTACCCGCTGCTATCGGTGGGTTATGTATTCAACGCGTTCTTGGCGTACGCGCTTTTTGATGAATCCCTTAGCATGCAAAAATTCGTAGGAATTGCCTTTATCGTCATAGGTGTTGTCATCGTCGCCCGTTCTGCATGAAACTGCCTTCCCCACTTCCCTTTGCGCGACCCGATTTCGACGAGGAGACGATTGCCGCTGTAGCGGACGTCATGCGTTCGCATTGGGTCGCCAGTGGGCCAAACGTACTCGCATTTGAAAAAGAGCTATCGGTATATATGGGTGGTCGCCCGACGCGGGTGATGAACTCTGCTACCGCCGCCATCGAAATTGCGTTGCAGCTGTGCAATATCGGCCCTGGTGACGAGGTGATTTTGCCTGCACAAACTTTTTTTGCAGCCGGCAACATGGTGCTAAAAGTGGGTGCGAAACCCGTTTTTGTGGATGTTGATCTGGATACCCGCAACATGAATCTTGCGCAAACCGCGCACGCCATTACACCGCGCACGAAAGCATTGCTCCCGACCCACTTTAATGGTTTGCCGCTAGATATGGATGCCCTCTACGCGCTCGCCAACGTGCACAAACTTCGCGTGATTGAGGATGCTGCGCTGGCAATCGGCTCCAGCTGGAAAGGTCGGCACATTGGCAGCTTTGGCGATCTAGTGTTGTTCTCATTTCATCCAAATAAAAACATGACCAGCATCGAAGGCGGTGCGCTCGTGGTAAATACCGATGCGGAGGCAAAGCGTACAGAGATTTTGCGTTTCCACGGCATCACCCGTAAAGCAGATTACACACGCGATGTAGCCGAAGTAGGCGGCAAGTACAACATGCCTGATGTGAGCGCAGTGGTAGGGCGAAAACAACTCGAAAAGCTTGATACTTTTTGTGAAAAACGTAGGTCGCTAGTCGCACGCTATTTTGAAAAGTGGCCTACAGAAATTGCCTGCACGTTGCCGCATGCTGGGTATCGAGGCTACGAATCGGATCACTCGTGGAACATGTGGTGTCCACTGCTTCCATTGGAAAAGCTCAATGCATCCCGCGTGCAAATTATTGATGCGTTGAAAGCAAAAGGCGTCGCCGCAGGCATTTCGTATGAAGTGCTTCACCTCGCCACGGCATTCCAGCATCTTGGATACAAACCCGGCGATTTTCCGAATTCCGAGCTGATTGGAGATACGACGATTAGCCTGCCACTGTTCACACAAATGGAGTTTCATCACGTCGATTTCGTTTGCAATGCAGTCACTGAGGTGTTCGCGGAGTTTGCGAAATGAGGGTGTCGGTAGTCATTCCGGTTTACAACGAAGAAGCGGTTCTTGAGCAGCTATTTGCACGGCTCTACCCCGCCATGGATGCGCTTAATATCCCGTATGAAATCGTGTTCGTAAACGATGGCAGCAAGGATCGATCCGCCGCGATTCTCAAAGATCAATACCTCCGCCGAAAAGATGTGACGAAGGTAGTCTTATTCAACGCCAACTATGGTCAGCACGCGGCCATCCTTGCTGGATTTGAAAAATCTGTCGGCGAACGCGTTGTTACGCTGGATGCAGATTTGCAAAATCCCCCAGAAGAAATAGGTAAGCTATTGGTTGCAATGGACGCAGGTCATGACTACGTGGGTTCGTACCGTAAAACGCGGGAAGATTCGCTATGGCGGTTCGCTGCGTCGCGTGCCATGAACGGCATTCGGCATCGGATTACCAAAATTAAAATGACCGATCAGGGCTGCATGATGCGCGCCTATTCCCGTCCTATTGTTGAGGCCATC
>JANMDS010000024.1:0-3501 GCA_031376405.1 Betaproteobacteria bacterium | reverse complement strand
GCTCATCTCAAAGCAGTCTAGCAGGGTATCTGAGCAGTGCATTCCCCCCAATGCGAAAGGACACTCCATGGAAAAGCTAGTGCGCAAACTAGGCTTATCAATCGACTGGATCGTGCCATTGCTAATCGCAAGCGTAATCGCCATTGTGGTTTCGAACGAATTTTCGTATCGTCGCTCGGTGCAAGCCAGTATTGCGTTGAAATCAATGATTGAAACGCGTATTGCCGTGCAGCGGCTTAAAGAGCTCGCGGTTGATGCTGAAACCGGGCAACGGGGCTATTTGCTCACAGGTAAAGATGCCTACCTGAAGCCGTACAACGATGCCAGTGCCGAGATTGAGACGACCCTTGATTTCCTCCGCAACAAGGTCAGCTCCGATCCGGATGATTTAACAAGCCTAGCTGTAATTTCTCGCGTGCTCGCGCGTAAGCTCGGTGAAATGGAGATGACGATTCAATTGCGAAAAAACAATCAAGAAACTGCTTGGCGATCTGCTTTAGAAACCGATTTTGGTCAAGAATATATGAACGGGATGCGCACCGCAGTCGAAAACCTGCTCGTCGCCGTAAATCGCGATATCGGCAAACAGCAGGCGCTCATTGCACAAACTTTAACGATCTCACGCTTCGCCATCGGCATCGGTGCGATATTGAGCGCGCTTGCATTTTCGCTTTATTTGCAGCAATCAAGGCGCGTTGTTGCCGTGGAGCTTGAGGCGAAGGAGCTCCTACGTCGTGAGCGGGATTCTTTGGAAAAGGTGGTAGCCTCCCGCACCGTAGAGCTTTCTGATCTTGCAAACCATTTAGAAACTGCCCGCGAAGACGAGCGCGCCCACTTAGCGCGCGAGTTGCACGATGAGCTGGGAGCGCTGCTCACTGCGGCCAAGCTCGATGTGGCCCGCTTGCGGTCACGGCTTGCGCCGCTTCAGCCAGAAGTGAGTGAGCGAATCAAACACTTAAATCAATCGTTAAATGCAGGCATTGCGCTCAAGCGTGAAATTATCGAAGGCTTGCGACCTTCCAGCCTTAACAACCTCGGACTTTTGCCTACGCTCGAAATCCTCGCGCGGGAAACAGCCGCGCGCAGCGGCATTGCGATTGAAACGAAACTAGAGGCAGTTTCTTTGGACGACAAGACTGAGCTCACCGCCTACCGCTTTGTGCAAGAAGCCCTTACCAACGTGATGAAATATTCCGCAGCCAAAAAAGTAGTCATCGCTTTGAACGTCTTTGACAGCTATGCCGAGCTTTCGATCACCGATGATGGCGTAGGTTTCGATCCAGCCAAACTTAAACCTTTTTCTTACGGGCTTACCGGCATGCGCCAGCGGATAGAAGCCTCTGGCGGACGTATCCAAATTAGAACCGCGCTGGGTAGCGGCACCGCGATGACCGCGTCATTGCCACTACGCTAAGTCAAGCGTAGCAACTTCGTAGGTGTTTGTCTGACACGCGCGCGGCCTGCGCGCTGATTCTCCCGGCCCACACCGCTCGCTACCATCTTTTCATTGGATAGGCGAGCGAATCACCGCTCCGCTCCACACCTCAAAGGAACTGCCATGCTCCATTACGCCGCCGTTTTCTTCGTTATCGCGTTGGTTGCCGCCGTGTTTGGATTTGGTGGTATTGCCGCAGGCGCGGTTGAAATCGCCAAAGTCCTCTTTTTTGTGTTCATCGCCATCGCAGCCATCTCGTTCGTAATGGGGTTGTTGCGGCGCGGTAAGTAAATCACATTCAAATTCACTCACTTAACAAATAAGGATTTCCCATGAAAAACGAATCTATATCAAACATCGCGCACAACACAGAAACGCTCATACAAGGCGCAGCAGATCGCGCGGCGCATGTTGCAAATAACCTCTTAAGTAACGCCGAAAGCGCAGTTGAATTTACCTCCGATAGCGCGAAACAAGGTGTGAAAGCGCTGCGAGAGCGCACCGAAACTGCAGCGGCTCACCTAGGCGCGCGTGCAGGCGACCTTGCCGAGCGGGGCATCGAATCTGCCCGCCATACCGCCGATAAAGTGACCGGCACATACAACAAATACCTGGAGGCCACCACCTGCTATGTAGCGGAGCAGCCTGTGCGGGCAGTGTTGATTTCTGCAGCTATCGGCGCGACCGTCGCAGCTATGGTGCTCTCAAGCCGCAACGGACATCGCCGGTAATCAACCCGAACAGTGCTAGGACTCCGACTATGCTCGCTCGCCTCCTCAACACAATTGCCTCTCATCCCGATCTCGTGCTAGATCACGTAGGCAACTACGTTGAACTTTTGCGCACGGACACGCGCTCGTTCAAGCAAGCGTTGACTAAACGCTTGCTCGCTACGGCACTGTGTGCGGTGGCATTGGTGCTCAGTCTAATTTTTGGTGGCGTGGCGATTATGCTGTGGGCGGTGAGTCAAGGTCACATCTGGATTTTATCCGCCTTACCCATCGGGTGCGCTGCCATCGGGTTCGCAGCGTATATCTTGAGTGATTCGAAACGAGCGGGACAATTATTTGCGAGCACGTGCGAGCAGGCACGCGAGGATGCACACATGCTCAAACACGCGATGCATACGCCATGATTGACACCCCAAACACACCGCTATCGAATGGCCAGGCGGAAAGCGCGGATGTCATCGCCAGCATGAATGCCCGACGCAGCCTGTTTCGCAACGCTCTCCATCCAACAGACATGCAATCGAATGCAAAGATTGCGCGCGGACATTCTGAACCAGCGGGCACGTCGGCTGCACAAAACCCGCCAAGTATTTGGCTTTCGATAGGCAAAAGCTTAGCCGGCCAGTGGTGGCAGCGTCATCCGGCGCGTATCGCCGTGCGCCTCGCAGAAAGCGTGGTCGAAATTGAAGCTAAACAGCATCCACTCCGGCTACTGGCGATAGGCGCGGGTGTAGGCGTAGCGCTGGTAGTTATCGCGCCTTGGCGGCGCACGGCGCTCGCTTCTATGCTGGCCAGCGTGCTTGCGGTCAACACTTCGAGCCTGCTTTCGCAAGCGCTTTCGCTTTCGAACGAACCGCAGAAAAACGCGGATCGAAACTCTCATCACTAAATTTGGATCGTCACATGAAACTCGCTCAAAGCAAAACTAAAGCCGAACAACCAGAAATCAGCATGCGCAGCAATGGCTTGAAGCTTGATCTTACTGCGCTCAAAGCTGCAGCGCAAAATTTGGGCGATGGTGCGGTCACGCCAAGCTCCACTAAGTGGACTCAAGACATTATTCGTTTGTTAAATGATTCGTTGGCCACAGAGCTGGTTTGTGTGTTGCGCTACAAGCGACATCACTTCACTGCCCAAGGGTTGGCATCACCCGCAATTGCGGCTGAGTTTTTAGTGCATGCAAATGAAGAAGCAGCGCATGGCGACCGATTGGCCAAGCGCATCGTGCAGCTCGGCGGCGCACCGGATTTTTCGCCCGATACGCTCACCGCGCGCAGTCACGCGGCCTACGATGCCTCGCAAGATCTGGAAGCAATGTTGCGCACCAACCTCACC
>JANMDS010000019.1:0-1533 GCA_031376405.1 Betaproteobacteria bacterium | reverse complement strand
AACAGGTGGGGTTTCTCCGAAAGTACCGCTAAAGGTATATCATCACCCATGCAGAAGGTTGCTTCTTTCCCATCCTGTGCCATTGGCACAATTACCATTTCGACATCTTCGCTGGTGTAACCAAAAGCTATTTGCTTTCGCAACAAATTCTGACGGTCAATTGTCAGTTGTTCATTGTCAGTTATCAGTTGTCCGTTGTCAGTTGTTGGTTGTCCGTTACCGTTTGTAGAATATCGGTTGGTAGATGACCCATTGCCATTAACCACTGACCCATGACCATTGCCCACTGACCCCTGACCATTAACTAATTCTTGTCGATTCTCCCTTAACCATTCTCCATAAGGATACTTTTTGGCAATGCGCTGTTTAATTTCCCAGTTTTTTAATACTTCATGGGTTTCCAAATCCACAGCAATCATTTGCCCCGGTCCCAAACGACCTTTCTCAATTATGTTTTCTTCAGGAAAATCAACTACACCAGCTTCCGAGGCGACAACTATATAGTCATCCTTGGTAATGCAATAACGTGCAGGTCGCAAACCATTCCGGTCAAGGGTTGCCCCGACCTTGCGACCATCCCCAAATACCAACAGCGCTGGGCCGTCCCAAGCTTCTTGCATTCCGCTGTAGTATTCATAAAAATCGACAATCTCAGGATAATTACTTAAATCGGGCTGATTATTATAAGCCTCTGGAACCATTATCATCAAGGCTTCCAGGGGGCTACGTCCCGAACGTACTAATACTTCTAAGACGTTATCTAAAGTTGCTGAATCGCTGCTATCAAGTTGTACAAATGGCTTGAGTTCGTCGAAGCGTCCCGACCAGACGGGATGATTTAAACTCGCTTCTCTTGCTGTCATCCAATTAATGTTGCCTAGCAAAGTATTGATTTCGCCGTTGTGACCTAACAACCGCATGGGTTGCGCTAGATGCCATTTCGGCATCGTATTCGTACTGAAGCGGCGGTGGTATACTGCAAAAGAACTTGTGTAAGCTGAATTTTTTAAATCGGTATAAAACTCTCCCAATACTGCCGAGCGTACCATCCCTTTGTAAACAATAGTACGGTTCGATAATGAGGCTACATAAAAGTCTTCATAAATATTTTTGGCAGCTTTAACAATACGACGACGAGCTAAATAAAGCGATCGCTCTAATTCTTCGCCGCTTTTATCTTCAGAAACTACTAAAATTTGTTCAATGTTGGGAAGATTTTGCCGTGCTTGTATGCCTAGCAAATGCTCTTGCACGGGGACTACTCGCCAGCCCAATACAGTCAGTTTTTCCTCGGTGGCTATTTGTTCAAAAATGTTCCGTACAAGATCGGCTTGTTGTGGGTCTTGCGGTAAAAAAACCATTCCAACCGCATGTCGTTCGCTTGCAGAAAAATGTATATTTTGTGACGCGAATTCTTGTTGGAACAACTGCCAAGGAATTGCGGTCAATATGCCTGCACCATCACCCGAATCTTGGTCTGCACTACACCCACCCCGGTGTTCTAAACAGGTTAAAGCAGATAATGCTTTTTCG
>JANMDS010000012.1:0-16287 GCA_031376405.1 Betaproteobacteria bacterium | reverse complement strand
ATCGCAGTTTTCTCAAGCACGAATCAGATTAGTTCAGCTTAAGCAGGTTTGTTTGGCTGGGTTGTCGCATTTGCAGTATCGAGCGCCACATATTGCACATCGATAATCTCTAATTCCGTCACCCCAGTTGGTGTACGCAAGGCCACCGTATCGCCCGCGCGCGATTTGGTCAGCGTGCGCGCCATCGGGCTCATCCAAGAAATGTAGCCGCGTTGGGCATCGGTTTCGTCCATCCCCACAATCGCCACGGTGAATTCTTTACCATCGGCTTCGGCTATGGTAACGGTTGCCCCGAAAAAAACTTGCTCCGTATCGCGCGAGGTCGGGTCGATCACTTCGGCACTATCGAGCTGGCGCTTCAAGTACCGCAGCCGCCGGTCAATCTCGCGTAAACGCCGCTTACCGTATTGGTAATCGCCATTTTCAGAGCGGTCGCCGTTGCTCGCCGCCCACTGCACCACTTGCACGAGTTTTGGACGTTCATCTTGCATGAAGGCGTCCATCTCGGCAATCAAGCGCTGAAATCCGCCTGGCGTCATGTAGTTTTTAGTGCCCTCGGGCAGCGCGGGAACGACGATTTCTTCGTCGTCATCGTTATCGTTTTCTTTGGTAAACGCTTTACTCATATTCGGGTGAACAACAAATCCCACACGCCGTGGCCCAAATTCATGCCACGGGTTTCAAACTTGGTGGTGGGCCGCCATGCCGGTTTCGTCTGGCAAAACCCGGCACAGGTATTTTGGAGCGCAGGCTCAGCGGTGAGCACTTCTAACATCCAATGGGCGTAATGCTCCCAATCGGTCGCCAAATGCAAATACCCGCCTGGCTTTAATCGCGATGCCAGTAGCGCGGTGAATTCAGGCTGAATCATGCGCCGCTTATGATGCCTGGCTTTGTGCCACGGGTCGGGAAAGTAGATGTGTATCGCGTCCACGCTCGCAGGCGCGATCATCGTCTTGAGGATTTCCACCGCGTCGTCGTTCATCACGCGCACATTGTTGAGCTGTTGCGCATCGAGTAAGCGCAGCAAATTGGCAACGCCCGGCGGGTGCACTTCAACGCCGATAAAGTTTTTTTCCGGCGCCGCTGCCGCGATTTCAATAGTGGCCACGCCCATACCAAAACCGATTTCGATGGTCAACGGTGCAACGCGGCCAAAGGCAGTGTTCACATCCAAAACGTTTGGTGAAACTGCGATGCCGTAGCGCGGCAGCAACGTTTCAATGGTGCGGTGTTGCGCTGGTTTCATGCGCCCCGCGCGCACGACAAACGTACGAATGGGGCGTAGGTGAAGAGATTCGATTTCGTTGTTCATTGCACGTTACTGGCTTGATGCAAGCACCCAGCGGGCATCGTTGCTATCAAGTTCAATCCGTTGTTTTTTATCGTCAACGCTAGTCAGTTCAATCCATACGCTCCCGCGCGGGGTGAAGGCCGCCGCCGCATCAGCAACCTGCGAAGCCACAACATATTCCGCATGGCGGCGCACGGACTCCCCTCGTATGCGCCAGAGCGTAATCCGTTGCTCGCAATCCTTTTTACACACGTCCACTGTTAAAAATTCATTGCCAGCAGAGGAAAAAATAGGCTCATTGGGCACCGCGCTGCCGGCGCCGCCGTTGCGCAACACCACCATAAAACCCAATTTATCCTGCTTACTGTGATAAAGCGTTACCGCGTCGGCAATCGCGTGATAGGCAAATAGAGAAAACGCCTCCCCGCCCTCCGCGCCCCCCACATCTAAAAAATGGACCGCGCCGGATTCGTTCAACTTAATTGAGAGCAACTTGCCATTGCGTGCAACTATCTCACCAAGCCCTTTTCGCTGCACGTCCTCGACCTTGCGCCCACACTCGCGCAAATCCTCCGTGCCCTTACAGAGCTCGGCCATTTGCTGCGGAGTAGGCGGGTAAACTGTGGGCAGGTTGCGGTTGATCTGGGCGTTTGAAACTAAATAGGCACAGCTCAAACCGAGAACGGCAAAAATTTTTAAGGCACGCATCCTGTCATTTTAGGATGGATGCGGTTTATAACCTTTGAAGGCATTTTCATGATTTTTGTAACGGGCGGTGCGGGTTTTATTGGCTCAGCGTTTATTCTGGATTGGCTGGCCACGCAAAACGAGGCCGTCGTGAATATCGACAAACTCACTTACGCAGGTAATTTGATGAGCTTGGCCAGTGTTGAAGGCAACGCAAATTATCACTTTGTAAATGTGGATATTGGCAACGAGGCTGCGCTCGATGCGCTGTTTGCCAAGCACACGCCGCGTGCGGTGGTGCATTTCGCAGCGGAGAGCCATGTAGACCGCTCCATCCACGGCCCGGAAGCGTTCATTCAAACTAACGTGGTGGGTACGTTGCATTTGCTGCAATCGACGCGCAACTATTTCACAACGTTATCGGCTGCAGAAAAGGCAGCTTTTCGTTTCTGCCATGTTTCAACGGATGAGGTGTACGGCACGCTCGGGGCGAACGATCCTAAGTTTTCCGAATCGAGCCAATACGCTCCGAATTCACCCTACAGCGCCAGCAAAGCCGCGAGCGATCACCTCGTGCGAGCCTATCACCACACTTACGGCCTGCCGACGCTCACCACAAACTGTTCAAATAATTACGGGCCGCGCCAGTTCCCCGAAAAACTCATCCCGTTGATGATCCACAACGCGATCCACCGAAAGGCATTGCCGGTGTATGGAGATGGTCTACAGATTCGTGATTGGTTGTATGTCGCCGATCACTGCAGCGCGATTCGCCGTGTGCTCGAAGCGGGCGTGGCGGGTGAAACGTACTTGATCGGTGGTGATGCCGAGCGTCCGAATATTGAGATTGTCCACACGATTTGTGATTTGCTGAGTGAATTTAAACCTGGATTTGACTACCGCTCCCTCATCACCTCAGTGGCGGATCGCCCCGGCCACGACCGTCGTTACGCCATTGATTTCTCGCGCTTGACCCGCGAGCTCGGCTGGAAGCCTTCGGAAACGCTCGCCTCGGGTCTGCGCAAAACGGTGAAGTGGTATTTGGACAATACCGATTGGGTCAATTCGGTGACCAGTGGTGAATACAAAAACTGGGTGAGCAAAAATTATGAAATACGCTAGAAAAACGCGGTTTTCTGGAAGATATTCCGTAAAAAGTGCTGTTTTTACGCCGCAGGTATTTGCAAGATGAGCGCGCGTAAAGGCATCGTACTGGCCGGCGGTTCTGGCACACGATTGCATCCGGTGACGCAAGTGGTCTCCAAGCAACTGCTGCCGGTGTACGACAAACCGATGGTGTATTACCCGCTTACTACACTCATGTTGGCCGGCATGCGCGATATTTTGCTCATCTCCACACCAGAAGATACGCCACGCTTTCAGCAGTTGCTGGGCGACGGCGCGAAGTGGGGCATCAATATCTCCTACGCAGTGCAGCCTTCACCCGACGGCTTGGCCCAAGCCTTTATTATCGGACGCGAGTTCGTCGGCAATGCAGATTCGGCACTCGTTTTAGGTGACAACATTTTTCACGGCCATGATTTTCACGACACCCTTCAGCGCGCAGATGCCAATGCGCAAGGCGCCACCGTGTTTGCGTACCACGTCCACGATCCTGAGCGCTACGGCGTGGTCGCGTTCGACGAAAACCGCCGCGCGATTTCGATTGAGGAAAAGCCAACGTTGCCGAAAAGCCACTACGCGGTGACCGGTTTGTATTTTTACGACAACCAAGTGTGCGACATCGCGAAAAGAATAAAACCGTCGGCGCGCGGCGAGCTAGAAATTACGGCTGTAAACGAGGCGTATTTGGAGCGCAGTCAACTCAACGTAGAGATCATGGGCCGTGGTTACGCTTGGCTCGATACCGGCACGCATGATTCGTTGCTCGAAGCCAGTCAATTCATTGCAACGCTCGAGAAACGCCAGGGTTTAAAAGTAGCTTGCCCGGAGGAAATCGCCTACCGCGCGGGCTGGATTAGCGCCGAGCAAGTGCAGCGATTGGCCGAGCCGTTGAAGAAAAACGGCTACGGGCACTATTTGCTTACGATGCTAAATAACAAAGTGTATTAACAAAATGAAAGCTATCGACACCGTTATTGCAGACGTAAAAGAAATCCTCCCGCAGGCGTTTCCTGATGACCGCGGCTTTTTTATGGAAAGCTTCAATGCAAAGAAATTCGCCGCTGCGATTGCAGGCGAGTGGAGCTTTGTGCAAGATAACCATAGCCACAGCCGTCACGGTGTTGTGCGCGGTTTGCACTACCAAATTGAGCATGCACAGGGCAAGCTCGTGCGCGTGGTCGAAGGTGAAGTGTTCGATGCGGTGGTCGATATGCGCAAAAGCTCGCCCACGTTTGGCGCATCGTTTGGCCTTATGCTGAGTGCAACGAAACAAAATATGCTGTGGGTACCGCCCGGGTTCGCGCATGGGTTTATGGTGCTCTCCGAAACCGCAACGTTTCTCTACAAAACCACGGACTACTGGTCGCCCGCCCATGAGCGCACGCTCATGTGGAATGATCCGCAGCTCAACATTGCCTGGCCATTAGATCGGCTGACGCATGCGCCGATATTGAACGGAAAAGATTTAGCGGGCACCGCGTTTTCACATGCGGAGTGTTTCATTTGAAGATTGTGCTCACTGGCTCGAGCGGACAGGTCGGCGCGCATCTGCTCCCGCTATTGCGTGGGCATACGGTGATTGCGCCGCAGCGACACGAGTTAGATTTGGCCGACGCCCAAGCGGTAGGCGTGTTCATCGAAAAACACAAACCGCAGCTTGTGATTAACCCCGCTGCTTACACGGCGGTAGATAAAGCAGAGACCGAAATTAACACCGCTTATGCAATTAACGCCCTCGCGCCAGAGGCGATGGCGTTGGTGTGTAAAAAAGTGGATGCGACGCTGATTCATTTTTCAACAGACTACGTGTTCGATGGCCAGGCTACGCAACCGTGGACAGAGCGGGACGCTCCGAATCCGCTATCGGTTTACGGAGCAAGCAAACTTGCTGGTGAGCAGGCCGTCACCGCGTCAGGCTGCGCGCACATCATCCTGCGTACGAGTTGGGTTTACTCCAAATTTGGCAAAAACTTTTTGCTTACGATGCAAAGGCTTGCTGCAGAAAAAGAGTTTCTGCGCGTTGTGGCTGATCAACAGGGCACACCGAATTGGGCCGGCACGCTGGCTCGAGCAGTGGCACACCTTGTGAAAAATCCCGCGCAGCAACCGCGGCTGGTTTCAGGTATCTACAACGTAAGTTCTCATGGGAGCACAAGCTGGCACGGTTTCGCCAGTGCCATTTTGGCTGCTGGCTCGCGGCAAATTCCTGTCCACCCAATCGCCACCGCCGATTTCCCCACGCCAGCCAAACGCCCCGCCTACAGCGTGCTTGATGCGGGCAAGTTTGAGCGCACGTTTGGCTTTGCTATGCCCTACTGGGGCGATGCGCTCGTGCAATGCTTGCGCGAACCCGCCCCGAAGGCGCGATGAACGCCTTGCTTAAACACAAATCGCTTGCGCTGAACTTTTTGCAGCGCGAGTTACGCAACCGATTCGTGGGCACGGGCTTGGGGCTTTACCTTTCCCTCATCCATCCGTTCTTGCAGCTGGGCGTGTACACGCTCATTTTTTCGCTGGTGTTTCGTGCCCAATTGGCCGAGCTTAATGGGCGCTCCTTTGTGCTTTTTTTTGCTTTAGGTTTATGGCCGTGGCTCATGTTTCGTGAAGGGGTCGGGCGGGCGACGCAGAGCATTGTGAATAACGCCGCTCTCGTTTCGAAAATTGCGTTCCCGCGCGAGCTCTTGGTGTACACGGCCGTGACCGTGCCGTTTATCATCCACCTGATCGGGTTTGCGTTAGTGCTCGTCGTGCTCGCGGTATTCGGGGAACCGGTTGCGTTGATCGGCATCCCTTCTTGGTTGGTGCTCATTTGCGGCTGGTATGGATTTTCGCTCGCGCTAGGTTTGCTTTTCGCCTCCGTGCAAGTGTATTGGCGAGAGCTCGATCACCTGCTTGAAACCTTGTGGATGCTAGTGTTTTACCTCACGCCGATTTTGTTTTCGCTCTCGCAAGTGCCCGCCGCCTGGAAGCCTTGGTTGGCGATGAATCCGTTAGGTTATGTGTTCACGCGGCTGCGCGAAGTGTTGCTCAATGGCAAGCCACTTTGGATCGCCACTGATTTTGTGTTTTTGGCCATTGCATTGCTCGCGTTTTGGTGCGCGCGCATGGTATTTATCCGGCTTGAGGAGCGCTTTGACGATGCACTCTAGCCCACTTGTCGTCGCCAAAAATTTATCGAAGCACTATGCTTCGCCAGCGAGCCGCACGGGTGGCTTTAGCGCGTTACGCAATGCCTGGAACCGGCGCCCACCAAGCAGTCCGTTTATCGCGCTGGATGATGTTTCGTTTGCCGTAAACCGAGGCGAATCGTTGGCTATTGTTGGTGAAAATGGGGCAGGTAAATCGACGCTGTTAAAACTCATTGCTGGCGTTGTGAAAGCTACGCACGGCAGCGTCGCCGTCAACGGCACGACCTCAGCACTTTTGGAGCTGGGTAGCGGCTTTCACCCTGAGTACACGGGCTCTGAAAATATCGCACTCTCTGCAGCATTGCTCGGCATACCTGCGGCGCAGTTTGAGGCAAAAAAGGCAGAAATCATTGCTTTTGCAGACATCGGCGGTGCACTCGATAAGCCGGTAAAAACGTACTCATCAGGGATGGTGGTGCGCCTCGGGTTTGCGGTGGCCACCGCGGTCAATCCCGATTTGCTCATTACCGATGAAGTCATGGCCGTCGGTGATGAGGCATTCCAAAAAAAATGCATTCGTTGGGTAGAAGGATATTTAAAGCAAGGCGGTACTTTGCTCTTGGTCTCGCACAGCATGTACCACGTACAGAAATTGTGTTCTCACGCTATTTGGTTGGAGCACGGGCGCATGCGTGAAGCGGGCGATGCGCTGAGCGTATCCCAGCGGTACCTCGCGTATTCGCAAAGCAAATCGACGCAAGAGATGTTAGACGACCACGCTCACGCGCAGGCCGATGGGTTGTACCGCGTGCAAAATGCGCGCCTCAATGGCGAAGATTTACCCGCAACCTTGGCTATGGGCGCGTCGCTTCACGTGAGTGCAGAAATCATCTCGCCCGATGGACGCACGCCGCACGTGATGATTGGCTTGGTGCGGGAAGATGGTACGCCGATTTACGGTACGGGTAGTGAGTTCGATGGCGTGCGGCTCACTCAAAAACACAGTCAATCGTTTTCGCTTGCTTTCACCTATGAGGCGCCACCACTCCTGCCTGGCGGTTATTTGGTGCGCCTCCACGCGATGGACCCCGAAGGCATGCGATTGTTCGATACGGTGGAACGAAGTTTTGTCGTGGTCGGTCAAACCCGTGAAATGGGCGTTGTCCGCTTGCCCCATCGCTGGCAGTAGCGGCTGTCGGCGGTTAACGACCGATTGCAGTGTCGGTCAGCGAGAAATTCATTTCAGCGTTAAAGTAGTGGCATCCAGGAGACAAATCTTATGAACGTAATTCGTACAACGGGCTTCGCTTTAGCCATGACCGCAGGGCTCGCGCTGGCGCAATCGCCTTCTTCTTCGTCGCAAATTCGCAGCATGGGTCCCATGTCCGTCGCACCACAAGTCGAGAGCGCCAAAGCAGCGCCCGCGCCGAGCACAATGTGGCTCGCGCGCGAAATGGTGGCCTCGCACCGCCTTGATGCACGGCTAAAAGAGGACGCAAAAGCGACTAGCGCTGCGAAGGAAGGTGACACCACAAAGCGGCAAGCGATTGGCGCGGCACGCACCCTTGTGCCTGCGATTCAGCGTATTGCGCTCGAGAGCCTCACCTGGCATCCGCTCGCCGATGGCAGCCGCGCCGCTCGGGTGCGTATTGATGTCGAGGGCGCAACCAGCGCACGCTTGGCTTATCGGTTAGAAGGTGGGCTTGATGCGCAGTCTGTGCGATTCACAGGTGCGGAACAATCCAGTGTGGAAAGCGCACGCACCGCGCGGGATGCAAGCCTGCCAAGCTGGACGGATTTATTCGATGGCGATCAGGTGTTGGTCGATATACGCCTCGCAGCCAATGAGTCGGCTTCGGGGCGTTCGCTCTACATCGAACAAGCGATTGGCTTGGAAGTGCGCAGCGACTTGTCTCCAAATCCGCTGAACGATTTTGCCAAGCGCGAGCAAGATATCGGCACGAGTGCATCCTGCCAAATCGACTACGCTTGTGTGACCAACCCATCCCAAGCGCTGAAAGACATTTCACGCTCCGTTGCCAAAATTGTGTTTCAAGCACTTGATGGAAAAACCTACCTCTGTAGCGCAACGCTTATCGCCAACACCCAGGCCAAGCCGTTGCTCTCCACTGCAACGCACTGCTTATCTGATCAGCGAGAAGCCAATTCGGTGGTGAGCTATTGGCAGTTTGAAGCGGCCACCTGCGGCTCGCGCGCTGTGCCTACTTTTCAACGCATCACCGATGGCGCGCGGCTTTTGTTTAGCGATGCACGCACCGATGTTGCGCTCGCAGAAATGTATTCCTCGCCGCCGAACACTGCAATTTTGGCCGGTTGGACTGCCGAGCAGGGCCGACGGGCAGCGAGCGTGATGACGTTACATCACCCGAGGGGCGATTTGAAAAAATATACTAGCGGCACGGCGGTGGGTTATGTAAACGTTGAAAGCGTGACCTCGTTAGATAACCCCAACATTAAACTTCCTGGCGACCAGACCTCGAGCTACTACGCCGCCCGCTGGGAGCAAGGCTCCACCGAAGGCGGATCAAGCGGTGGCGGCATTTTCACGTTGGAGCCCGCAGGTTCGAGCTTGTGCGGTAGGGGCTGCTATATTTTCCACGGCGCATTGGCCCAAGGCAGCGCTTCGTGCACAAACCCTTCTGGGACCGATAAATACTCCCGTTTCGATTTAGCGTTCCCCTACATCGCGAGTGTTATTGCACCTGCGCAAGTGCCCTTCACAATGGACGGCACGATTGCCACGGAGTACTACAACACCACCAACGACCACTTTTTCTTAACTGCCGACCCCGCCGAAGCGAATTCGTTAGACGCGCCAGCAACGCGCTTGTCCGGTTGGTTCCGCACGGGCGAGCAAGTAGGCGTTTGGCCCGCTGGCACCGCGGGGCGCGCACCGGTTTGCCGTTTCTTTGGTGACCTACCCATTGGAGGGCCAAACTCCCACTTCTACACTGCTGACCCTGGTGAGTGTGGTGCAGTGGGTGCAAGAAACAGTGGCTGGACTAAAGAAAGCCCCGATGCGTTTCGGGTCGCGTCGCCAATCGGCACGAGCTGTCCAACAGGCACGCAGCCGCTCTACCGCACTTACAACTATCACAACACGCCGACTTATCGCAACACGCTTACCGGACGCAACGGCTACGATTCCAACCATCGTTATTTCACACGTCCAGGCTTGTTTGATGTGATGCTGGAAAAAGATAGCTGGGGCTTAGAGCCCGTGGGCAAAGTGCCGGTGATGTGCGTGCGGTAATCTCTACGCCTACGCCGAAGAGTCAAACATGGACGAGCACTTCAGAACGCAACCCGATCAACGCGCGCAATGGCAAGCGCTGATTGATAGCCCGTACCTGCAAGATTTGCCGTTCAAGTTTGAACTCAATAAGTGGGGGAAGATTGAGATGAGTCCAGCTTCGAACAAGCATGGTTTGCTGCAAATTACGATCGCGCCGGAGTTGGCTAAAAAAGCGCGGTGGGCGGGTGTTGAGCGAGTGCAGCGTGCAAACTTCTGATGGGGTGCGGGTTGCGGATGTGGCGTGGATTTCAATGGCTGATTTCGCAAAATTCGGTGACCAAACACCCTACCCACAAGCGCCCGATATCTGCGTTGAAATCATGCCGCCCTCAAATAGTTGGGGCGAGATGCATATGAAGGCAGGCTTGTATTTGGAGGCGGGTGCGCGAGAGGTTTGGATTCAACCTATTGAAGGCGAGCGTTTGGTGATTAAGCCGCACATCGCAAAAGCAACTGCCACCAAAAAGCCCCGCAAAAAGTAAGTTCCAGACCAATACCTGCGGCGCAAAAACGGCGTTTTCTGGGAGATATCTCCTAAAAAATGCCGTTTTTGCGCCGCAGGTATGTAAGCCCTAGAACGTGTAAACCACGTCAGCCGTATCGCCCATCCGCAGCACACCTGCACGCACCACAATGGCGTTCATCCCAAACGCCACGCCGCCTAAATCGGGGTTGTTGCGATACCGTGCGAGCGTGTTCAGAGGCTCCTCGCTTGTGCGCGCGCCGGTGGCTTGATCGGTCGTGGTGGTAATGCACCGCACGCAAGGCTTTACCAATTGCAACACCACTTCGCCGCACGCAATCGTATTGATGTGGTCCTCATCCCACGCTTCGATACCATCGATTACTACGTTCGGGCGAAAGCGATCCATCGGCAGTGCCCGGTGCATGCGCGTGTTCAGTTCGCTCAGTGAGGCTTGGTTCGTTACTAACACTGCAAAGCCGTCGGCGAACCGCGTGTGCGCAGGCGTTGTGCCTGCCCAGCGCGCGCTTGAGGGCCGCGTATGCGGGTCGGCGTAGCGCAGCAACCGAACTTCTGCGTTGAGCACATCGCTCAGCCAGCGCGCGACCGCATCGCCTGCGTCGTGCGCCGGCACATCGTCGCTCCACACGCGCACCGTGCGCGTAGCGGATGCATCTGCCGTGGCTGAAATCGCGCCGCATGTACCGTGTTCCAACGTAATCGAATTGCCGTTTGCAACCGCGCGGATCGCCGCTAAGCCCGCGTTTTGGCGCTGGGTATAAAACAACCCGTTGCGGTCCACAACGATCCACTCGCGGTCGCCTACCAAGCCTTCGGTGGTCACTGAGCGGTCGTTATGGGTATGTCCCTGCATGCTTTTCACAGGGTAGGTGAAAAGGCCAGTGATACGCACCAAGCTCATGCCTGCACCCATGGCGCTGAATTGGAATATCCGGACACAAATGGGCGCACCCCGCGCAGAGGATCGAACACGCTGCGCGCAATCCGCCCGATATCGCCACCATACACATGGATGCTCACCGTCGTGCGATCAGCCAATGCATTGCTTACTTTGTGTACATCGCCCATCGTGGGGGACACCCGATCAATCTCGCCGCGCTGCAGCGAGTGGGCGTGGCAATGCTGCCACACGCCGTCGGCGTCACGATTAAATTCCTCACACCGCTCCTCGCCTTCGAGCACGCCCACCAAACCCCACACCGTATGGTTGTGAATCGGCGTGGATTGCCCAGGCCCCCACACAAAACTCACCACGCTGTAGCGCGCTCGCGGGTCCACATAGAGCGCGAGTTGCTGATAGTTGTTTGGGTTGGCTTGCTTATAGGCATCGGGCAACCAAGCGCCGTCGGCGAGCAGCGTGCGTAAATTATTCTCCGCACGATCTAAGGTGGTCGCCTCAGTGGTGGTCGCGGCCACGGTTGCGTCCATCTCATTTAAAAAACGGGCGAATGTGCCAGAAAGATCGGTACGGTTCATCCAGGTATTGTGTTTCAAAAGTGGCGCGGTAACAAGTGCACTATTGTTTCGCGGTACTCATCCCGATAATGGCCAACACCACAACCACTGCGCCCACGCTTTGGGTGGCGTTAAAGGTTTGTCCCAAAATAAACCAGCCTAAAAAAAGCGTAGCCACAGGCTCCACATTTAACGCTGGTGCGTTGCGGGCTAAATTTAAGCGGGGCATCATCACAAACAAAGTGGAAAACGCGATGGCGTATACCACCGCCAGTATCAAGAGCGCGAAGGCACCCGTATGATCCCGAGGCAGCGCCGACATTGCGAGCGATGCATTGGATGCAATGGTCGCGCCGGCGAGCAACGCCACGAGCGCTTGTAGGTAGAGCGAGCGCACGGCACCGTTTAAGCCGTTGAGCTTGTTTTCAGTAAGCCAGAGCGCAGAAGAAAAACTAATCGCCGCGCCCAGCGCGCAGGCGATGCCGAGCGTAAATGTCGAGGTCCATGCCATACCGCCCACTAGCGCGGGTATATCCAACACCAAAGCCAGCCCTATGAATATCACCGGGACCATTAACAACGTCGTGCGTGGCGGGCGCTTGCCATTGAGCACCCACGTGAGCATCACAAAAAACAGCGGAAACAGATTGAACACCAACAGCGCTATCGCCACCGGCACGCGGGCGACCGCAGAGTAAATGCACGCGCTTTGCACACCGATCAACACGGCCGTGAGCACAAGCCAGCCTCGGGCATCGGCGCGAATGACCGGTTTCTCTTTTTGAGCCATCACCACCGCGAGCAACACCAACGTAGCCAAGCCTGAGCGCGCGGCGATGGCCAGCAGCACGCCCGTGCCGTGGTCGAACGCAACCCGCGCAGCGACGTGGTTCGCGCCAAACGTCGTAGCAATGAGTGCAAGGAACACAACAGCAATTGGAGTGGGGAACACTGCGGCTTTCAACTAAAAACCTGCGGCATAAAACAAGCATTTTTCAGCAGATATCTCCCGAAAAGTGCCCGTTTTGCGCCGCAGGTAGGGAAGGTTTCTTAAGGCGCCAAGCGCGTACGGGCCCACTCGCCACCTTCGCGTATGTACGCCACGCGATCATGTAACCGGCTTTCGCGGCCCTGCCAAAACTCGAAGTAGTTTGGCGTTAGGCAATATCCGCCCCAATGTGCAGGGCGGGGCGGGGCGTTACCATATTGTTTCGCAGCGTCTTCCCATGCGGTTTGCAACAGCCCGCGGTTGGGGATCACACGGCTCTGCGGCGAAGCCCACGCACCAATCTTGCTGCCCAGCGGGCGGGAGACATAGTAATCCGTTGAAGCCTGCTCCGCAATTTTCGAGACCACGCCTTCAATGCGGATTTGCCGCTCCAGCTCCGGCCAGAAAAAAAGTAGCGCTGCATCATCGTGCGCCGCTAGCGCGCTACCTTTTCGGCTTTCATAATTGGTGAAAAATGTAAAGCCATTTACGTCAGCACCTTTCACCAGCACGATGCGCGCGGAAGGCTTGCCGTTCGGATCAATCGTGGCCAGCGTCATCGCGTTTGGCTCTAATACTTTTGATGATTTGGCTTGTGCAAACCAGCGGGTGAATTGCTCAAACGGGCTCGCGCTCGCATCCGTCTCGTCCAGCGAGGCGTACTTATATTCCTTGCGCAAATCGGCGAGTTCGTTCATGGCATTTACAATGATTTGATCTGTTTGAGGTGCTATTGTATGAAAGCTAAATTTACCGGCAGCGAAAGTTACGTTGCCACCCCCGATTTGCTGCTAGCGGTGAACGCTGCCATCACGCTGGAGCGCCCTTTGCTCATCAAAGGAGAGCCTGGCACAGGCAAAACGCTTTTGGCCGAAGAAGTCGCCCGTGCGCTCAAGCGAGAGCTTGTGCAATGGCACGTAAAGTCCACCACCAAAGCCCAGCATGGTTTGTACGAGTACGATGCGGTATCACGGCTGCGGGATTCGCAGTTGGGTGTGAAGGGCGTGGAAAACGTAGCCAATTACATCAAACCTGGCGTGCTCTGGGGCGCGTTTGTAAGCGATGCGCCCACGGTGGTGTTGATAGATGAAATTGATAAGGCCGATATTGAATTCCCCAATGATTTGCTGCGGGAATTGGATCGGATGGAATTTTTCGTGCACGAAACCGGCGCGACTATCAAAGCTAAAAATCGCCCACTTTTTATCATCACTTCCAATAACGAAAAAGATTTACCCGATGCGTTTTTGCGCCGCTGCTTTTTCCACTACATCAAATTTCCCGATGCGCAAACGATGAAACAAATTGTTGCTGTGCATTTCCCGAATTTGAAATCGGATTTGGTGAGCGCTTCGCTGCAAACATTTTTTGAGCTCCGCGAGGCACCTGCGCTGAAGAAAAAACCTTCCACTTCGGAGCTGATTGATTGGCTGCGATTGTTAGTGGCCGAAGATATTTCGCCCGAAGCGCTGCGTAGCAAAGACACCAAATCGTTGATCCCGCCGCTGGCTGGTGCGTTGCTCAAAAACGAAGCGGATTTGGCGTTACTGGAAAAGGTTTTGTTTATGGCGCGGCGGTAGAAGATCGTCATCCCGGCGACGGCCGGGATCTAATTCACGTTGAATAATGAAAACTCCGTGCGTTTACATCGTCGGTAGCAAACAGTACGGAACGCTCTATATCGGCGTGACCTCCGATCTAGTGAAGCGAATTTGGGAACACAAAAATCATGTTGTCCTCGGTTTCACGCAAAAGTATGGTGTAACAAACCTAGTCTGGTATGAATTGCATGATTCGATGGAGAATGCAATCCTGCGAGAAAAGAGAATCAAGGAATGGAAGCGGTCATGGAAAATCAATTTGATTCAAGATATGAACCCAAACTGGGACGATTTATATGATTCAATTCTTTAATCTCGTCATTCCGGCGAAGGCCGGAATCCAATTTTGGTTCCAGCACAATGAACCTGTACCGCAACCAAAATTGGGCACCGGCCTTCGCCGGTGCGACGGAGTATTTGAGCACTCTGCTCACGCGTAACATCCATCCAATGCTCACTGACTTCTTCTTCCATCTTCGCCACCGCGGCTTGCCCATTTCCACGCGGGAATATTTAACGCTGCTCGAAGCGTTGAAAGCCGGCGTGATTGGCCCTTCGATTGATGAGTTCTATCACTTGAGCCGAATTACGTTAGTGAAAGACGAAGCGAAGTTCGACCGCTTTGATTTCGCGTTTGGCGAATTTTTCAAAGGCGTGCTCGCGAAAGTGCCCGATTTGGCCCGCGCGCTGCCGGAAGATTGGCTCAAAAAACTCATCGAAAAAACTCTCACGCCCGAGGAAAAAGCCAAGCTCGACGCGATGGACTGGCAAACGCTGATGGACACGTTAAAGAAGCGTTTGGAAGAGCAAGAAAAGCGTCACCAAGGTGGCAATAAATGGATTGGCACGGGCGGCACTTCACCTTTCGGCGCGTTCGGGGATAATCCGGCAGGCATTCGCATTGGCCAAGATAAATCCCGCCAAAGGAGCGCGGTAAAAGTGTGGGACCAGCGCGCCTATCGGGATTACGACGATAACGTCGAGATCAATACCCGCACTATCAAAGTGGCCTTGCGCCGATTGCGTAAATTTGCCCGAACCGGCGCTGAAGACGAGCTCGATATTGATGGCACCTTGACCGATACCGTGCGCGATGGCGGCGTGCTCAACATCCGTATGCGCCCCGAGCGCCGCAACGCGATTAAGCTCGTGCTCCTGCTCGATGTCGGCGGCTCGATGGATGATCACATTCGCGTGGTGGAGGAGCTTTTTTCCGCCGCGAAAAGTGAATTCAAATATTTGAAGCACTACTATTTTCACAATTGCGTGTACGACCATGTGTGGACGAGCAACAACCGCCGCCATAGTGATCGCACCAAAACCTGGGATTTGATTAACAAATATGGCGCGGATACACGGCTGGTGTTCGTAGGCGATGCCGCGATGAGCCCGTATGAAATCGTGCAACCCGGCGGCAGCATTGAGTACACCAACGATGAGGCGGGCAGCGTGTGGATGCACAGGCTTACCCAACATTTCAAGCGCGCAGTGTGGATCAACCCCGAGCCGCGCCGCGCTTGGAGCTATCGGCAATCGAGCGAAATTTTGTTTGAACTAATGGACGGGCGCATGGAAGAGATGACGCTCGAAGGTCTTACCACGGCGATGCGGGTGTTGGCGAAATGAATTTGAATGCAGTTGAGATCAAAGCTTTCGTGCCGACAAAAGATTTCCTACTTTCCAAATCGTTCTACGAGGCGCTCGGGTTTGAGATCCCATGGTCTGACGAAGATTTGGCCTACGTGCGTCACGGCGAGACGAGCTTTTTCTTGCAAAACTTCTATATTGCGGAGCTCGCCAATAATTTTATGATGCACATGTTGGTGGAAAACGTTGACGATTGGCGCGCGCATATTCTTGCGTCGGGCGTGCGCGAGCGCTTTGGCCTAAAGGTGGGTGAATTGGTCGATCAGCCCTGGCGAATGCGCGATTTTCACGTGTGGGACCCCAGTGGGGTGTTGTGGACGTTTGCGCAGAACACAGATTAACTACATACCTGCGGCGTAAAAAGCATAGGCACATTCAAACTCCAAGTGCAACGGGTTTAAGTTTAGTCAGGTCGCCGAAGGTTTGTAAGAAATACGCTTTGTAATCAAAATCTGGGATGATCAATTGCGCCGGACACCTCCAGCCCAAGCTCTTGCGCGGGCGCGTATTGAGCGCCCAGGCAATGGCATCGAGCTCGTCTTGGCTATACACGGACAAATCC
>JANMDS010000601.1:0-10456 GCA_031376405.1 Betaproteobacteria bacterium | reverse complement strand
CGCGTCAGGCCTTCGTAGGCGTGCATCAAGATGGCGTTGGTCGTCGCACCGGCGTCTTTCATTTGCTTGTTGAAATCAGCAGGCTTGAAGTAATCTTCGTGGCCCACCGCTGTTGAACTTACAGCTAACCATACGACCCCTTTTTTAGCGTAGTCCGCTTGCAGGGTTTGCATGTTTTTTGCAACATAGTGCTTTTTGACAAATGGGCAGTTCGGGTTTGTCCACTCCAACACCACATGCTTGCCTTTAAAGTCGGAGAGCTTTACCGATTTGCCGTTCACATCGGAAAGGGCGAATTCGGGCGCTGCGTTGCCCACCTGAACGTTGGCTTGGGCAATCGAAACAGTGGCTACAGCCAGTAGACCTAATATTGCTTTGCGAATGAATTGCATTGTGAAACTCCTCATCTTGCTACGAAGCGCCCCAACAACCAAAGTTTGGGACAACAGATTTAAATCGCCGACTCACGCAATTGTTTCCCAAAATACCTGCGGCGTAAAAAAACGGGAAATCCGAAATTATCTCCTCAAAAAATCACTGTGGGGCACACATCACGATGCCCTCACCGTTCCAGCCTAGCTTGAGTAATTGTTGATACGCCGCTGCATCAGCGGTGATGCGGTGGTTGCTGTCTTCGCCTTTTGCGAAACCATTATTGTAGGCGCGGTAAATCGGCACCAACGCACCGGGGCACGCACCGGCAACCGAAGGTGTAGTGCGGAAATCGAGGCTTTCAAAACTCCACGATTTCGCACTCGCATTGAATTGCTTTTTGAGCGCATCACATTCCCCTGCTTCGGCGGTGTAGAAGTGGGAGTTCGGCCCGTAGCTGTTGCCCGTTGCCGGATTTTTTGTTCCATTGCCGTAAAAGCGACACACTTGTGCCGATCCCCCAGATTTAAACGTAACCCCTGTGCGCAACCAACGGCCTACGCCACCAGATTCGATAAACGTTTGCTCGCCGGCACCAGCAGTGATGAAGTAGTGCTCGAGATCGGGGTTGTAATACTCAACCACCGTGTCGGCAGGCGTGGAGGTCAGCGGCGCAACACTGCCGCTGCCGCTCAATGGCACGTTTAACAGTGTTGCACCGGTGCTCGTGGTTACCGTGAGCGCATCGCTAAAACTGCCCGCTGCGCGCGGCGCAATTTGTACGGAAACATTGCACGCGGCTTTAGCGGGCAAACTCAACGGGCAATCATCAAGCGTTACGAAATCCTTCGTGGATGTACCAAGCCCAGTGATTGAAACCGCAGCGGCGCTCGTATTGGTAATCGTAACCAATTTGTAACCACCGATGCTCCCAACACTTGCTGTACCTGCATTGAGATTGGATACGTTTACGCTAAGTGGGCCACCACCTGGCGCGGGGGGTGCAGTAGGCGAGGGCGCAGGTGTCGCGGTCGGGGCCGGTGTTGGTGCGGGCGTAGGTGTAGGAGCGGGCGAAGGGGTGGGGGCCGTCGTGCCGTTAGGCGTTGCAATATAGGCCGCGATATTTTCAAGATCTGTAGGTGTGAACAACCCTCGAAACTGGCTCATGCCGCCTTTGTTGGTATCGATAGCGTTGGCAATTTCGCTGGGCTTGTTCGCGGCTTTTTGCACGCCGTTAACATTGCGCAATGGATCAATGCCGTGGCAACTTGAATTCGAACAGGTGGACTGGAAAAGTGTTCGGCCCGCATTGACGTCGGGCACCGCAAAACTTACGTTAGCGCCCAGCGCCGAGGCCAGTAACGATGCTGAGGCAATGGGCAAGCGCAAGGTGAGCTGATTGCGTTTTACGGCAGGTGTTTGCGGCAGTTGTAGTACGAGCGTTGTACGAGCGTTCAACACACTCTCCTGATTAGTTCGATTCTGAACGAAATAGTATCGTGATTCGTGCGCAAAAAAAAGAACTTTCGCGCGTAAATTTGTAAAAGAATTTATTTACGAACTTGATCTGTCGGGTGTAACCGACAGCTCCGAAAAATTACGCATTAAAGTGTGCTCAGCGCTTCGTTCACGATGCCTGCAGTTAAAACTTCAGGCAACACCAACGGTGCCTTTCCTGGACGATGGAGTACATAAACCGGCACGCCACTACGCCCCAAGGCTTTCAGAGCATCGGTGATCTTAGGGTCTTGCTTGGTCCAGTCAGCGCGCATCAACGTTACGTTTTTGACATCGAACGCCTTACCAACCGACTCCGTGTTGAGCACCAACCGTTTATTAGCTTGGCAGCTCACGCACCACGCGGCGGTAAAGTCTACAAATACAGGCTTGCCTTGCGCTACCGTGGTAGTGATCACGGCATCGTCCCAGGGTTGCCACTTTCCAGCTTGAGTTTGCGCAACCTGCGTTTCGTTCACCGGCGCGAGTTGCAGCCATAGCACCCAGCCGAGCCACGCAACGGTAGCGAACATCGGTAGCGAGAGCCATTTTTTGAGCGTATTCATCCAACTGCCGGGGCGGGGTAGTTTTTTTAGCCAACCTGGAAACCAGGAAAGGAGTGCGTAGGGCAGCGCCATGCCGACGCCAAGCGCGGCGAATATGGCCAGCGATGTGGCGGCGGATTGGGTCAGCGCAAACCCGAGTGCAGCGCCCATGAAGGGGGCCGTGCACGGGCTCGCCGCGACGACGGCTAACACGCCGGAGAGAAACGCTTGGACGTTGGCATTTTTATGTGTGCCCTCGCCAACCTGTGGCGCAAAACGCACTTCAAACACGCCCAGCAGATTGAGACCAATTAACAAAAAAACCAACGCGAGCACGCCGATTACTACCGGATGTTGTAGTTGAAAGCCCCAACCGACATTCGAGCCCGCTGCACGCACAGCCAGTAGCGCGCCAGCTAGCGCGAGAAAAGTGGCGATCACGCCAAGCGAATACGCAACGCCATGCGCGCGCATCACCGATTTGTTGCCACCCGCATGTTGTGCGAAGCCCAAAATTTTGATGGAGAGCACTGGAAAAACACACGGCATCAGATTCAAAATCATGCCACCAACGAACGCGAGCGCGAAGGCGGCCCAGAGCGTTAAATCCCCGCCTGTCATGGTTTCCGGCGTCATCGAGGCCGTACTGCTGAGTTTGTTGAGTCCAACCGGAATTATTGCAGTGGGTACGTTCAAAACGTTCGCTTTGAGTGAATACGCTTTGTCGTTCACTGTCAGTACGCCTTCCAACGCCGCGCTTTCCGGCGCGTTGGGTGCGAGTGCCATTTGCATCGCCACGCGACTATTAGAGACGTGCGCAACCTGCGGCGCCGAAGGATTGATGATGCCTTCGGTGTAAGGATAAAAGTACGCGGATTGAACCGATGCAATCGGCAGGTTATCCAAGGCAAGAACAATTTCTTTTGCGCTACGTTGAGCGGCTGCGCTTTTCAAGGGCAGTTCACCCAATGGTTGCGGTTGCGCGTTTAACGCATTGGTAAATAGCGCCGCGTGCGCGCTCGGCGCTATTTCTCCCGCCGCAACGTTGAGCGTAAGGGATAACTCTCCCTCTTCGGGGATACAGACCTCTTTGCAAATGAGCCACGTGGCCTTCGCGCGCAGGACAACAGGGGTTTTTTGAGTTGCAAGGATTTGCACTTGCATCGGCAGCAGCAAATCGTCTTCGTAGCCAAAGTTCACCAGCCCGCCAGTTGGGATGCGCTTGGGCGCGGGCCACTCAATCTCGCCCACGGTCACGCCGCTCAAATTTTTCCACTCCAGGGAAGTGGGCATGCCGGATTCGCCGGGGTTGCGCCAGTATGTGTGCCAATGCGGTTGATGTTGGATACGCAAACCAATCCAGGCGGTTTTGCCTGGCTCGGCACGGGTTGTTTGCGCGACGAGGGAGACTTCGGCATTCGGCGTTTTTACGCTCGATTGAGCGTGCGCGGTGAGCGTGGCCAGGCTGGCGAGTAATAAAGCAAAAAGGTGTCGAAGCATAACTTTACGGAGCCAATTCTGGCTGAAAGGTTCCCCAGTATTTTCGCTTAATAGGCGAGTTGGGTTACAGACCGATGAATTGCGTGACCACCACGTTGGTTTGCGCGTCCATCAGCATCGGGGCGTGTCCTGTATCGGCGACAACGTGGGTATCAACATGCGTACGCCCTTCCGCCATTCGGGAGAGTGTGGCGCTGGAGAGCAAGTCGGAGTGTTCGCCGCGCAAGACAAGCGTGGGGCGTTGAATGCTGCGCCAAAGCGGCCATAAATCGACGCTGGGCTGGGCAAGGGCGGTTACGAAGGCTTCACCAATTTTCGGGTCGCTCGTGTAGCGCCATTTTCCATCCTCCGCGCACGCGCAGGAGGTGCGCACAATATGGTGCTTCTGCTCCTCGCTGAGCGGGCCGAATGAGTTGATCGCTAGGAGCGACGCCCGATAGAGTTGCTCGTAGCTTTCAAACGCCGGTGGGCGCATGCCCATGTACACGCCGATACGCTCAAGCGCTGCACGTTCGATCTCAGGCCCCACATCATTGCACACGAAACGCTTCATGTGATTGCCCGGCGCTGCGGCGACCATCATGCCAATGAGCCCGCCCATCGAGGTGCCGATCCAGTCGTAGCGCTTGAGCCGAAGGTGGGTAAACATTTGGCGCATGGCTTCAACATACGTTGGAATCACGTAGTGCGTTGCACTCGGCAGCCAATCTGACAATCCACGTCCCGGGATATCGGGGCAAAGCACACGATGGGTGGAAGCGAGGGCATTTGCAATGATGTCGAAATCCCGCCCGTTACGCGAGAGGCCGTGTACGCAAATCACTACGTTTTCATTGTGCTGATCACCCCACTCGTGCACGACCATGTTATGGATGGTCGTTTTTAAACGAAACGGAATGTTGAGTTGGTGTGTGGGACTGGGAATCATCGTTCTGTAAGGGGAAACCTGCGGCGTAAAAACGGCGTATTTGGGGAGATATCTCCAGAAAAATGCCGTTTTTACGCCGCAGGTATTGAAGTTTATTTAGGCTCGGTGGCTTTCAGCGCTTTGACGCGCAACGCCTTGCGAACAATTTTTAAGATCCGTAAATCGCGAATGACGCGCGCGAGCGCAGCGGTGCTTGCGACGCGCAAAGAAAAAGTAATCGCTGTGTGGCCGCTGGCTTTGCTCATTGCTTCGATATGCACGCTATCAATGTTTGCATCGGCGTCGGCAATCGTTTGCGCCAACTGGGCGAGTACACCCTTTTGATCCTCAACGTACGTGCGCACGGAAGTAGAAAAAGTACCGTCAATTTTTTCTGCCCACGACACATCGACCCACTCTACCGCGTCGAGCAGCACGGTGCGATTGCGCGTTTGAGAACATTCAGCTTGATGGACTTCCAACCCAACCGATTTTCTGAAAATACCAATGATGGAATCGCCGGGTAGCGGCTGGCAACAACGGGCAAATCGGATAGCGGTGTTGGTAGCGGAGGACACCGTCACAGCGGGTTTGTGGGAAGCTTGGTTTTGTACATCCCACTCCAACGCGAGCAGCTTTGCCGCAACTGAAAACGCTAGCAAACGTCCGCTGCCCACCATCGCGCACAATTCGCTGCGATTTCCAACTTCAAATGACTGCGCGGCAAACCTCCAACGCGCGATCGGCAAATTGTCCCAATCGCCCGCGAGCGTAACAACGGCTTGTTTGAGCAATCGTTCGCCAAGCTCTGCCGACTGCGTTTCTTGCATCGTGCGTAAATAGTGTCGGATGCGTGATTTCGCCCTAGCCGTATGGGCAAAACCAACCCAGGCCGGCGTGGGATGGGCGTGGCTATCGGTTACGATTTCCACGCGATCTCCGTTATGCAGCGTATGGTACAGCGGTTGCTGATCGCCATTGACTACTCCGGCCACGGCGTGGTCGCCGATTTCGGTGTGTACCGCGTAGGCGAAATCCAACGGGGTTGAGCCACGCGGCAACGGGAGCAATTTGCCCTTCGGTGTGAATACGTATATTTCGTCGGGAAACAAGTCATGTTTGACCGACTCTAAAAATTCCCTCGAATCCCCAGCAATTTTTTGAATCTCTAGTAACGAAGACAATGAGCGCGAGGCATCGGCTTGCGCTAAATCGTGGGCGTTTTTAGGCGTGAGCGCGGCATCTTCAAACTGTTTGTAAAGCCAGTGCGCAGCCAGCCCCACCTCCGCGCGACGGTGCATTTCGTGGGTCCGAATTTGCATCTCGACCGCTGAGCCGTTGGGCAGCACAACGGTGGTGTGCAACGACTGATAGCCATTGTTTTTCGGAATGGCGATGTAGTCTTTGAACTGATCGAGTTTGGGTTTGTAAAGCGCATGTAATACGCCAAGGGTCACGTAACAATCGCGCACACTTTCAACCACAACCCGCACACCAAAAACATCAGAAATTTCAGAGAACTGACCGCCTCGTTCTTGCATTTTTCGGTAAATACCGTAGATGCTTTTTTCGCGTTGCGAAATGACGGCTTTTACCTCCTGCTTGGCAAGTTCATCCACCATGGTTTGGGTAGTGGCAACAAGCCAATCGCGGCGCTCGGTACGTGCGTTTCTGAGCGCTTTTTGGATGATGTGATAGCGCCTTGGGTGGAGGTGTTTAAAGCTTAAATCCTGCAGCTCTTTGGCCAAGGAGTTCAGCCCGAGTCGCGCTGCAATAGCCGCGTAAATATCGAGGGTCTCTTGTGAAATTCGCTTGCGCTTTTCGGCCGGTAGAAAATCAAGCGTACGCATGTTGTGCAGGCGATCAGCAAGCTTTATGAGCATCACGCGCACATCGTTATCCATCGCGGCGAACATTTTGCGCAGACTCTCGGCCTGTCGATCTTCAACCGTAGCCATTGCTACCTGATCGAGCTTCGAAACGCCATCGACTAAGTTGGCAACCGTTTCGCCGAAGCGTTTGGCAATCTCTACTTTCGCGACTTCTGTATCTTCAATTACATCGTGCAAAAGCGCCGAAATCAAACCGTCTGCGTCAAACTTCCAGTCCGACAAAATACTGGCCACGGCCAATGGATGCGTGATGTAAGGTTCGCCCGAGGCGCGCGTTTGCCCGGCATGGGCGTGTTCGGCATAGCGATATGCTGTTTCCACGCGCGCCAACTCCGCCTCCGGTAGATAGTGGCTAAGATGGCGCGTGAAGGTAGAGAGCACGGTCACCGTGCTCTCCAAAAGGAGTTGCGCACTGCGACGCTGGGGTAAAGGTTAGGTCGAGAACGCGTGTTTGCTGGGATGCAGCCGATCCACAGAGTTTTGCAAATTAGGCTTGGAGTTTTGAAAGTATCTCCGTACCGATTTTGCGTGCGGCCATTTCGCGCAATGCTATTACCGTGGATTTGTCGCGACGCGCATCGACCAATGGTGCATGACCCGATGAGATCTGGCGCGCACGCAATGCCGCTGCGAGGGTGAGTTCAAACCGATTTGGAACAACTTTGATGCAATCTTCAATGGTAATGCGGGCCATGGCGGTTTATTTCACCAATTCATTAAGTAAGTGTGGGTTGCGCTCGATAACGCGCGTGGTTCGATGTCGCGCCGCTTCGACGATGCTCGTCAATTCCAGCAATGCAACACTAAAGTCTTGATTGATAATAACATACTCGAACTCAGGTAAATGACTCATATCGTCCATCGCCGCCTGCAACCGAGTAGCAATTACCTCAGGGCTGTCCAAACCGCGACTGTTTAACCGAGCCTCCAACACTGCGAGGGAAGGTGGAAGGAGGTAGATCATCACCGCATCTGGGAATTGCGCTTTAACGCGTTGCGCGCCTTGCCAGTCAATTTCAAGCAGCACATCGCGTCCCTGAAATAGCTGGACATCTAACCACTGGCGGGACGTTCCGTAGCGGTTTCCGTATACGGATGCGGTCTCTAGAAACATGCCTTTTTGTGCCAGCGCCTCGAACGTACCAAGGTCGACGAAAAAGTAGTCGTAGCCATCTCGTTCCCCCTCCCGTGCGGGTCGAGTTGTATGACTAATGGATAGCATTAACTGCAATTCACGTTGCAAAAGTGCCTTAACGAGGCTGGTTTTTCCGGCACCAGAGGGCGCGGCGATGACAAAAAGGCTTCCGCTCATCAGGTGGATTATGCAGCAATCTAGGAAATTTCGCCTCGTAAAAGACCGGTCGTCCGAAAGTCACCGATACTGACTTGCGGTTTTATATACTACGCATGGAAAAAATTAGAATAAACAATCTAGTACATTTGCATAACCGTATTGGATGCGTTCACGGCTAGGTTTAGGGTTTACACAATGTTCAATATCGTTGGTGGTTGGTTCAAACGTGTTCGCGTGGTAACTAAGGTCATCCTCCTTTGTGCCTGCTACGTGCTTGCACCTGCGTTATTTACGAGTCAAACAAAGGCGCAGATTACCTATTACTATACCGATACAGAATTACATCGTATTAATCTTGCCACGAGTGTTGATACCCTCCTAACGGTAACACCCGCGTTCCCAGCCGTCACGCAATCAACCGCGTTGGCTGTTGATAATGGCGGCAACGTGTATTTCACCAACCAACAACAGATTGGCCAAAACGGCACAGCGGGCTCGGGCATCACCGTTTATCAGTGGACACCGACGGGCTCGGCGGCCTCGACTACAGGTGCCATTAGTACGTTGTGTACGCTTCCTTCTACATTTCCGGCATCGACAGGTCCTGGTGCGTGGGTAGGTCAGGAAATTGAATTTGGGCGACTTACCTATGACCGTGTAACCGACTCGTTCTACACCCTTTCCAGTATCCTCGCGGGGTCTCCCAACCCAGCAGTAGTGTTCCGATTTTCACGTGTAGGGTGCGCTATTTCTAGTGTGGTTGCAGTCACGCCGACCGCAGGCGTGCCAACTACACCCGTTACCGGCGGTGATCTGGTTATTGTCAATGGGCGTACTTTTGTGGTGGGTAGTAATTCCACCGTCGCACCCGCGCTACCCACTCTCTGGGAGATCGATGAAGCGACCGGACAAGTGCTTGGTGCACGAACGATCACAGGTTGCCCTGCGGGCGTCACAAACTTGTCTGGCGTAAGTCTGTCTTTCGACGGCTCGCTGATCATAAGTTGTGCAACGGCAGGCATCGCAGTTGAGGTACGCATTATTCCAGCAGCAGCCATCGCGGCACCCATAACGGGTACGGGAACAATTGCTTCCACAACGCCAAATCTTACTGGGCTGCCTCTGATTGGGGATCTGGGCGGGGCGCTGACAAGTCTTGGGATTACAAAGACGATCCCCTCAATCGTTGTATCGGGACCGCTATCCTACGACGTAACCTTTAGAGTACGCGTACAAAATCTAGGGGCGCAGCTGACGCCGAACTTCCAAGTAGTTGATCAACTTTCAAACACGTTTAACACTGGCTCCCCTACAATCGTTATCGTTTCGGCACCGGCGAGTACCGGACTTTTCAATGCGGCGACGGGTGCGAATACACCTTCTGCGGTGTGCGCTGTAAACCCTTCAACCTATACCGGTATTGCCGCAGCGGGAGCAGTGGCGAATAACCTTTTCGACGGCCGACAAGAGCTTGATCTAGGTCAGGGTTGCGATGTTACGTTTACTGTTCGAGTAACGTATCCAACCACGGCCAACGTGCCTACTGGCACGCTCACCAATAATGCTTCAGTCGGTTCATATGGAGTTCAGCCTGCGGCGGGTGGCACCGGCACAAGCCCCGTTCAAACAACGGATGGTATTAACCCCAAAACGTCCTCAGTATCCTTTACGTTGCCTCAAAACTCTGACTTCGTCGTCGACAAGGTTTCAGCCCCCAATCCGTACGTCCCCGGGCAGGCTGTGACGTACACCATCAAAATTTGGAACAAAGGGCCAAATGCTGCGATTGGAGCTACATTTTCTGACGCCTTTCCCGCCCTCGTCGGGGGGGCAAACTGGACGTACAGTTGCGCCGCATCCGGAACGGCAACGTGCGGTGCGATTCCGACCACAGCTACCACAGGGACTTCCATTACGGGCGCCGTGGGACAGTTACCGGTTAACAATGTAAACACCCCCCCTACTGCGGGCAGCTACCTTACGATTACAGTCAGCGCGACCGTCCCGTCGGCGCAGACCGGAGCGCTGAACAACACGGCGACCATCGCAGCGCCTGCTGGAGTAACGGATCCCGTTCCGGCGAACAATTCGGAAGGGGATGTGAGTGCGCCCGCACCGGTTGCGAATTTGGGCATTACAAAATCAGATGGGAGTGCAACCTACACAGCAGGAACCGCGATTTCGTATACGATTGTGGCCTCCAATGCAGGGCCAAGTAACGTGATTGGAGCGACCATAACAGACACCGTTCCTGCGAATGTTTCAGGTGTTACATGGATTTGCGTGGCCGTTGCGCCTAGCGCATGCGGAGCTGCATCGGGCTCTGGCAACGCTATTTCCACCAACGCCAATATCGTTGCAGGTGGCTCGGTGAGTTACACGGTCTCAGGCACGGTGTTGGCCAACGCAGCGGGCAATCTCGTTAACACGGCAAGCCTGGCCGTCCCGG
>JANMDS010000551.1:0-5418 GCA_031376405.1 Betaproteobacteria bacterium | reverse complement strand
TTTATTTATATAACAAAACCCCGCTCTTCCCCTCAACTCCCTATTCCTTTTCCGCGCCCGCCTATGCGCCCCCCCCCCGGGGGGGGGGGGGGGGGGGCCGCCCCCCACCGCCGCTCGGGCAGCCAGTTCGCGTGTCCGCCGCTCCCCCACCCTAACCTTCCCCCGCTGGGGGAGCGGACGCAACTAGCGCGTCTCCCTATTTTCAAGTTAGGATACATTACATTGGCTAGTTATATCTCCCCACAAGTGGCCCACTTTTCGACATCAAAACGAAGCGTGCGTATCACTACGGCACACGCTTGTACCGACTATATCCACCGAGATCCCGTTCCTTTGGTTTTAGCGCCAGCACCGTCTCGGGCGGCACGGTCACCGTTACAACCCCCGCACCAAAACCTGTCACCGGTTTCGCATCGGCGGGCGCGAACAGATCCACAAGCGGCGTATCGTCCATCAAAAATGCATTGGCGACCAACACGTGCTCGGTCACTGCGGTTTTGCTTGGGTTAGCAAAAATCAACACGGTATCGAGCGCACGGTCGGTGAAGCGTTCGAAGGCAATCAAGCGCTCTGATTCAATCGTACGGAAATTGCCGATGCGAAGCGCACGGTGTTCTTTGCGCAATCCGATCAGTTTTTTCATCCATTGGTACTCTGGGTTTTGCTCGCTCATCAAATCCCAACGCATGGGGCTGCGATTTTCCGGATCACCCCCACCCACCATGCCCACCTCTACCCCGTAATACACATTGGGCGAGCCCGGCAACGTAAATTGCAGTGATTGCACGAGGCGGCGCTGCGCCACGTCTGGAAATTGGGTAGCGATGCGCGCGATGTCGTGGTTATCAATCACCATCCACGATTTGAGCATCGGTTCAATTCCGGAATCTGCAATCACGCGGTCAAACATGCGGTTAGCGGTCGCCGGAGCAATCTCACCCTTGGCCGCGCCGATTAGGATCGTGCGCACGGTAAAGTTCATTACCGAATCCATCGAGTTCAACCACTGCGCTGGGTAATTCACAATCTCACCGACTACGAGCGAGCCTGGCTTTTCGGCGTGCGCGGCGTCCGTGAGTGCGCGAAGGTATGGCAAGCCCAATTCGAACGCGGTATCGAGCCGCCAGCCATCGGCTCCATCGCGCAAATAGCTTCGCACAACCGAATCGGGCGCTTCATACAAGTAGCGGCGCACCGCTGGGTTTTCTAGATTCAACTCAGGATGATTTTGAAAGCCCGTCCACACCCGTGCGCCACCTTTGTATTGCGGTCCAATCGCAAACCAATCCCGCCACGGGCTTGCCGGGTTTTGCATCGCCTCTTGAAAAATCGGTGCGTTGCGCCCCATATGGTTGAACACGCCATCCAACACCACTTTCAGCCCACGGGCTTTTGCATCCGCCGCTAAGCGCTTGAAATCTTCACGATCTCCGTACTCTGGCGAAATTTTCTGAAAATCGAGCGGATCAAATTTGTGATTGGTGTACGCAAGGTGAATTGGATTGATGTAAAGCGCCGTTGCGCCGAGCGCTTGAATATGATCGAGCTTGGTGCGAAAGCTTTGCAAATCTCCGCCCCAAAAATCAATCTCGTGACTGGTCAGTTTCGCGTCCTCCAAATACGTGCCAGGCTTAGCGGTTTCGCTCCACTTGCGCAACACTTTTGGTGCGGGATACAGCGCGCGCTTCGCCTCTAAATTCGCCGCTGGCACAAACCGATCCACAAGCACCTGATAAACGATCGCCCCATTGCGCCAATCGCGCTCGCGTTCGGCGAATACTTCTTTTGTGTCCGGCGCAGTAGCAGGCGCGGCCTGAATGACACAGGGCGAAAACAGCCCTGACATACAGATGAACGAAAACCATTTCGTGAGGGTGTACTGCATCGGCGCTCCAATCGCAAATGATGAAATCGATTGCAACTTTAGCAGGCTATGCGGGATGGTACTGAATGGATGCGCAAATGCACACCGCTTCCGTCGTACAAATCCGGCATTTTCGGAATTGGCGCCAGTAGAAAGCCGAGAAGGTTCAAATTGACCACGTACGAAGCTGATTCGTAGCGCAATCGCTCCTAAGGACGGGCGGGATCTTCATCCCACGGTATTGCTTTCGAGTTCCGAGGGCAAGTTATGTTTCCAAATCGATAACGCTCAAAAAAGGCTGATTTTGCGCCGCAGGTTTTATTGCATGGGCGCGTCGCGCGTGTTCACTACGAGCGCGAATCCCCCAAATTGGGGATGCATTTCATCGTCCCCGCGCTTAGCATTATTGATTGATTCTTTTTCGGAGTGGCGTATGTCTACCCAATTTGTCGGTAAGCAATTTATCTTTACCCAGCCCGATGGCACACAAATTGAAGTACGCGGGTGGGGTGATCAATATTCTGCGGTATTCGAAACGCTGGACGGCTTCACGCTCGTGCGCAACCCCGCGACAGGCTTCTTTGAAATCGCGCAAGTCTCATCCGATGGGCGGCGCTTTGAGCGTGCGTCGGGTCCGCCAGGCAATCTCGTCGGTGAAACGTCAGGCGTGCGGCGCGGTCTACGATTGGAACCGGCCATCGCGCGGGCGCAAGCCCGCCAAGGACTCTCGCAAATGGGGCAACGCCGATGTGACCTACGCCGACTCGAGCGGCGGCAAGGCATGCGGCTCGCGCTACGGGCAGGCGGCCCCATGAGCGCTGCGCCCCAGCGCCACACAACTGGCAGTTTTGTGGGACTCACGTTGCTCATAGACTTTTCCGACGCTATCGGCACGATCTCCCGCCAAGAGGTGGACAATTTTTGCAATCAACTCGGCTACGCAGGCTTCGGCAATAACGGTTCGGTGTTTGATTACTTTCGCGATAATTCGCTCGGGCGTTGCTTGTATACCAATGTGGTGACGAACTATTACCGTGCGAGACAACCCAAAACTTACTACACCAACGAGGCCATTGCGCAGGGTGTGCGCGCGATTGAGTTAATCGCCGAGGCGCTAGCCCATTGGAAAGCCAACGGCTTTGATTTTTCAGCGATTACACCTGACAACGCGGGCAATGCCTATGCGCTGAATGTGTTTTACGCGGGGCCCGTTGTAAACAATTGGAGTAAGGGCCTGTGGCCGCACGCGTGGACGATTGATCCGCGTATTGAAGTGTTGCCCGGGAAATTTATCGCTGACTATCAAGTTACTGCGCTTGGCAACGAACTCTCGCTCGGTACGTTTTGTCACGAAAATGGCCACATGCTTTGTGATTACCCCGACCTCTATGATTACGGCAGTCAATCCGCGGGCGTTGGCGCGTATTGTTTAATGTGCGCAAGTTTGGATGAGAAAAATCCGCCACAAATTTCAGCGTATCTCAAACGGCTTTCGGGCTGGGCGGGTCGGCTCGTTGCACTAGAAAACAACCAAACGGTGAGTTTGGATGCGACTGGAAATGAGTTTGGTTTTTTTGCAAAAAATGCCGGTGAATATTTTTTGGTGGAAAATCGTCGCAAACTCGGACGGGACACCTCCCTACCCGACGATGGCCTGGCGATTTGGCACGCCGATGAGTTCGGCAACAATAGTAACGAGCAGATGACGCCAGCGCAACACTACGAACTCTCGCTCGAACAAGCCGATGGTGCGTTTCGCTTGGAACGCAGCATAAATGTCGGCGACGATACCGACTTGTTCGGCGGCGGGGTCGCGCGCTTTGCAGATAACACCGTACCCGATAGCAAATGGTGGGACGGCACGGCATCCAATCTAGAGCTGTTTGAAATTACGCCCACTGCCCAAATCGTGCAGTTTCGCGTGCGCTTGCAAGCCGGTGGGGGTGCAGCACACGATATTTCTAAACAATCCGCTCCCGCGCTCGCCATTCCCGACGCCAACGCAACGGGCGTTGCCGATACGATTCACATCGCCGAATCGGGGCCGATTGCGAGCATTAAGGTGAGCTTCAACATCACTCATGACTATCCCGGCGATTTGGTGATCACTTTGCGCGCACCTTGGGGCGCGGAGGTGCAGTTGCATAACCGCGCGGTCATGCAACCCGGCGCGTTCCAGCGCACACTCGATGAGGCCGCCCTGCCCGCGCTTGGTGTGTGGCGCAGGCAAGAAGTGCAAGGAGATTGGACGTTAAAAGTGCGCGATGCTGCCGCGCGCGACATCGGGCAGCTCAACAGTTGGAAGGTAGAGATTGCGCTGGGTGGTATTTCGTCCACAGATATCGTGCTCGACGACGTTGCCGGCGTTACGATTCCAGACAACAACGTAGGCGGCGTGCTCCGCCGCGTAACGACCGCAAACGCCGCGCCCATCACCGGCATTGAACTGAGCGTAGACATCACCCATCCATTTGTAGGCGATTTGGTGTTACGACTCGACGCGCCAAACGCAACCAGCATTGCCCTACGGACGCGCGAAGGTGGAAATCGGCAGAATATCGTCACCACGTTCACCCCCGCCACCACGCCAGCGCTTGCTGGTCTTATCGGCGTAAGCGCGAGCGGCGCGTGGTTTTTGAGCGTGATTGATCTCGGTCAGGCTGATATTGGAAAGCTCAATTCATGGAGGTTGATTCTTAAAACGGGCTAAATACCTGCGGCGTAAAAACGGCAGATTTTCGGAGATATCGCCTGGAGAATGCTGTTTTTGCGCCGCAGGTTTTACGTTATCAAAAAATAATCACGCTGGACTTGTGCCCACAGAAACCGCAATTTCATAGCGCTCAGGTATCCTAGCGCTACGCGCGCTTAGCGCTTCATCTCCGCCACGCAATTTAATTGAAGAGCGATACCATGCAAACATTTGGTCTATCCCGATACCGCGCTAGCGACTGCGCACAATTTTTCGCCGTCGCACTTTCAACGTGCCTCTCGTTCGCCCTCCCCGCTTTCGCTGCCGACAATCGAATCGATACCATTCGCCCCGATGCGCCGGAGCTTGCGCAGTACGGGAAATTTGGCGTCGGCGTGAAAACGATTCAGCTTGTTAACCCGAAGCAGCTCGATATTTTGAAAGCAAAAGCGGGTGAGCCTACGCCGAGCTATGATCGGCCACTGACCGTGGAGGTGTGGTATCCGGCAAAGCCTTCGCCTGATGCGCCGAACGCAGGCCAATATCGGGTGGTGGCCCGCGACCCGAAAACCGAAGTCACGCTCTATGGCAAAGGCGTGCGCGATGCGCTGCCCGATGCAGCGGGCGGGCCGTATCCGCTGCTCATCATTTCCCATGGCTATCCGGGAAATCGCTTTTTACTAAGCCACTTAGGAGAAAACTTAGCGAGCAAGGGCTACGTTGTTGCCTCGATTGACCATACAGATAGCACCTACAGCGATCAAGCCGCGTTCGGCAGCACACTGCTTAATCGCCCGCTCGATCAATTATTTGTGTTGAACGAAATGGCGAAGTTAAACGCGGGCGATGCAGGCGATGCGAT
>JANMDS010000549.1:0-5090 GCA_031376405.1 Betaproteobacteria bacterium | reverse complement strand
ATGCGCAAACTAGCTCAAGTCATATTTGGCGTGCTGAAATCAGGTAAACCGTTCAATCCAGCACTCCATGGCGCTTGACTTCGATAACAGTATCTACGCGCTACTTGGACGGAGTGGTTAAGCTTGCTTTCATGGATTCGCCAGTGTTGGCATTTATCTGCACCAATGCCTCTGGCCGCATCTGTGGAAACAAAATCACATCTCGAATTGATGGCGAATTAGTAAACAGCATGACCAGTCGATCAATGCCAATGCCTTCACCCGCCGTGGGCGGCAAACCGTGTTCGAGCGCGCGGATGTAGTCCGCATCGAAGAACATCGCTTCATCGTCACCGGCGGTTTTTGCTTCTGCTTGCTGGGCGAAACGAGAGGCTTGGTCTTCCGGATCGTTTAATTCACTGAAGCCATTGGCCATTTCCCGCCCCGTGATGAAAAGCTCGAAGCGGTCGGTGATTTCGGGGTTGGTGTCGTTCTTACGCGCGAGCGGAGATATTTCCCAGGGGTAATCAACGATGAAGGTCGGCTGAATCAAAAGCGCTTCGGTGGTCTCTTCAAACATGAGTAATTGAAGCTCGCCGAGTGCGCGGTCTTTCAAGGGCGCGCCTTTCACTTTTACATGCATTTTTCCCAATTGTTCGAGCAGATAACTGCGATCGCTCAATTGCGCGAGCGTGTGTATCGGATGGTATTTATTCACCGCTTGTGGCATGGTGAGCCGATCAAAAGGTTTGCCCAAATCCACCATGTGTCCGCCGTAGGGCAAGGTCGTGGCACCGACTATTTTTTGTGCGCATTCACGTAGCAATTGCTCAGTCAAATCCATCAAGTAATGATGATCTTGGTAGGCTTCGTAAAACTCAATCATGGTGAACTCAGGGTTGTGCCGTACGCTCATCCCTTCGTTGCGGAAATTGCGGTTAATTTCGAACACCCGCTCAAAGCCACCGACGACAAGTTTTTTCAAATAAAGCTCCGGCGCGATGCGCATGTAGAGCTCCATATCGAGCGCGTTGTGGTGGGTTTTAAAGGGCTTGGCCGCCGCCCCACCTGGTATCGGGTGCATCATCGGCGTTTCGACTTCCAAGTAGCGGCGGGCTACAAAAAATTCGCGAATCGCTTGCAACAATTTGGAGCGGGTGACAAACACTTTCGCTGACGTATCGTTCGTAATCAGATCAAGATAGCGCTGCCGATAGCGGGCTTCTACATCGGCCATGCCGTGAAACTTTTCCGGCAGCGGGCGCAGCGATTTTGAGAGCAAGCGAATGCGTGTGGCCTTTACCGAAAGCTCGCCCTTGTTGGTTTTGAACAGCGCGCCTTCCGCGCTCACGATATCACCAATATCCCAATGTTTAAACGCCTCGTGCGTGTCGGCGCCCACGCCCTCATCGTTCACATAAATCTGCACCCGACCGCTCATATCTTGCAGCGCGGCAAAGCTCGCTTTGCCCATTACGCGACGCAACATCATCCGCCCAGCCACCTTTACCGGATGAGGCGTAGCTTCCAAATCCTCTTTTGAAGTCTCACCAAACCGAGACTGCAAATCACCGGCCATCGCATCGCGTCGAAAATCGTTGGGATACGCATTGCCCGACTTCCGCGCAGCATGTAGCTTCGCGCGGCGCTCGGCCATGAGCGTGTTTTCGTCGGGGGTTTGCGTGGCAGGCGCCGAGGCGGTGGAATCGGTCATAGGTGTTTGTTCGTGAAGAAAATCTTCAATTAGGACGTAGGTAAGTTTACGTGGCACAGTCCTTATGCTTGGGGCATGGGCGGTTCGCCTCCGTCTCCACCGTTTGGGGGAGGACTTTCGTGCGTTTTAACGCTACATTGGTGTTACAGGATAGGTGGCAACCAACCAGGTGCAATCGATTGAACGAACCACAATTTAGTTATCAGTCTCAGTCAAGCGTCGGGGCATATACGCTGATTGAGCAAATCGGCGAAGGCGGCATGGGTTCGGTATGGTGCGCGCGACGCACCGATGGGCTCATGGAGCGAGAAGTGGCGATCAAGCTCATTGCTTTGGGCATGCGTACCGTTGCCATGCGCGAGCGCTTTGCCCGCGAGCGCCAAATTTTGGCTACGCTCAATCACCCCAACATCGCCCGACTTTACGACGCAGGGGTAACCGGCGGCGGACAGCCTTACTTGGTGCTCGAGCTGGTCGAGGGCGAGCGAATCGATGCGTTTTGTGACCGTAACGCGTTACCCGTTGCGGCAAGGCTACGGCTTTTTTTACAAGTATTAGCGGCTGTGGGGCACGCCCACCAACACTTGGTGGTGCACCGAGACATTAAGCCCAACAATATTTTGATTACGCCGCAGGGCGAAGCTAAGCTATTGGATTTCGGTGTCTCTAAACTTTTGGATGGCGACGCAAGCAGCGCAACCACTTCGGATTTAACCCGAGATGCGGGCCGATTGCTCACTCCAGAATACGCCGCGCCGGAGCAGCTTAAAAACCGTGAAATTACCACTGGCACCGATGTGTACGCGCTCGGTGTGTTGCTCTACCAACTACTGACCGGTTGCCTGCCCTATACCGAAGTGGGCGACACCCCGGTTTCGCTGGCGCAAGCCATCATCGAAGCCGATCCACCGCGCGCCTCGACAGTGGCTACGCGTGCTGCGGCATTCGCCCCAACCCGATTTTCGGGCCCTCACGCCACCATACCTGCGGCGCAAAATGGGGCAAAAATAGAGATTATCTCCCCTGAAAATGAAGATTTTTCGGCTGATGTCCGGGCCAAAAAGCGCAACACCACCACGGCTAAGCTGGCCTCTGCGCTCACCGGCGATCTAGATAATATTTTGGCCAAAGCGTTGCGCAAAGATCCGTATGAGCGCTACGCCACGGTGGCTGAGTTCGCCGACGATTTGCGCGCGCATTTAGAGCTGCGTCCGGTAAAAGCCCAGCCCGATTCGTTAGGCTACCGTACGCAGAAGTTTGTTCGGCGCAATCGGGGCGCAGTGGCCACGGCGGGGTTTACGATGTTCGCTATATTGGCCGGCGTTGCGACAACAGCATGGCAAGCCAACGAAGCCCGCAAGCAAACAGAGATTGCCCGCAGCGAAGCCCAAAAAGCCAATGCCATTCGGGATTACATGGTGAACATGTTCCGCGCCGTCGGGCGGGATGCAAAAGAATTCCCCAAGCGTGGAGATACCACTGCCCGGGAGTTAATCGATTTGGCCTCCAAGCGGCTTAATAACGAGCTCACCGACCAGCCCACCGTGCGCGCTTTCGTGCGGGAAACGTTAACGGGCTTGTATTCCGATTTGGATAAAAATCCGCAAGCCTTGTCCGAAGCCACGCGCTGGCTTGAGGAGGCGGAGCGCACGCTGCCTGCCAACCATCCGCAGCTCATTGGTGCACTGCTCCAACAAGGCCTTATGCTCGGCAAAGCGAATCAACCGAAGGAAGCATACGTCGTATTGGATCGCGCGAAGGCTTTGCTCGCGCCGTTGCCGCGAGATGAGCAGTGGGTGCGCTTGCACATCACGCGCGGGTTGCTGCATAGCGCGCAATATGAGTCAAAAGCGGCTAACGAAGCATTTGAAGAAGCCCGGCGTAGCGGGGTGGCGTATCCCAAGTTCAACGCGGAACTGGATTACGCCCAAGGTCAGGTTGCGTTTCAGGATGGAAAGCTTCGTTTTGGGCAGGAAAAGCTGAAAGCTGCTATTTCGGGATACCGCGCCGAAGACGGGGACACGAGTGTTCGCGTGGCCGAAGCCCGTTGGCGCTTGGGCATTGTGGATCTTTACCGCAACGATTGGCCGGAAGCGGAAAAGGAGCTCACCGCTTCTTGGGAGGCATTTCGCGCGCAAACAGAAACTGGGCACCGGGATGCGATCGTTGTGCAACGCGACTTAGCCGTTGCCAAATCCCGTTTGGGTCGGCGCGACGAAGCTTTTGTACTCGCGGACGATTTTTTACAGCGTGCAAAAGCACGCACCGAAAAGGATAAAAATCTAGCCTTTTTAGCGGCTGCACATCAATCGTGGGGACGGATTCGTTACTACGCTGGCGATTTAAAGGCGGCACATAAAGCGTTTGAAACAGGATTTGAGTCCATGATGTCGACCAAACCCAACGAGCGTTTTGAAGCGATATCGATGTACGATCTCACGCTCACAACCGCGCTGCTTGGGCAAACTGAAAAAGCCAAAGAAATGGCGATGAAAGTCGTGGGTGCGTATGAAAAAACCTACAAACCAGACAGCACTGCCGTACTCACCGCGAAGGTGATGTTGGCCGATACGCTCAAACAAAACAGCCCGAAACTCGCGCGCGATTGGGTTGATCAAGGCTTGCGTGGGGATTGGTCCGAGATGGCCTATCCTGCTACGTTAGTTCGAGCGCATTTGGTATCAAGTGAATTAGCAAGCATCGAAAATGATGCAGTGCGCGCGGAAAGCGAGCTTGCCGCTGCACGTTCTTTGCTTGCAAAACACAGTGCAAACCCAGAAGCGAAGTTTCGCGCAGCGCAAGCTGATGTGTTGACTGTGGGTTTACACAAAAATTCTGATGTAAAACTCTCTGCTGCGTGCACGCGGATCGAAGATGCGGTCACGGTCATTTCCCAGTTCAATGTTGCGGAAAGCCCGCATTTGGCTCAGGCTAAGGCTGCTCAGGAAATGTGTAAGTCAGCAAAGTCCGTGTAGGGTTTCAAAACCTGCGGCGTAAAAGCGACATTTTTTAGGAGATATCTCCCAGAAATTGCCGTTTTTACGCCGCAGGTTTTTACTTAACTCGCCGACTTCGCCGCCTCAATATCCCGCAGCACTTTTCTTTGCACTTTACCCGTTGTCGTCATCGGCAGTGCATCAATAAATTCAAACTCTTTCGGATACTCGTAGGGCGCGAGTCGAGCGCGCACATCTTCGCGCAGCGCGAGCTCGAGCGCAGGCGAGGGCGCAAAGCCAGCTTGTAGAACAACAAACGCTTTGATAATCGCACCGCGCTCCGCGTCCGGCTTGCCAATCACGGCCGCATTGGCCACGGCCTCGTGTTTGACCAAACAATTTTCTACTTCTGCCGGGCCGATACGGTAACCGGCGCTTTTGATCAGGTCATCGCTGCGGCC
>JANMDS010000548.1:0-2381 GCA_031376405.1 Betaproteobacteria bacterium | reverse complement strand
AATTGTCGTGCCACCTGAGGCCGAATGGACGCCGATTACCGCTGAGAAGGCCGCAAAAAAAGCCGCAGCGGTTTCGGGCTCCTCGGGTAAAGCGAAATCACAAGCCCGGGTCAAGCGCGTGGTGCTCACGCGCGAGAAAATCTAACCCTACCTGCGGCGCAAAAAGTGGCTGTTTGAGCAATTATCTCTCAGAAAATGCACTCGTAACGAGGCCTCAGTCGGGTGACTTCGGACCAACATCGTTTAAGCCGTGAAATGTACGCATCGCACGGTTAGCAAAAATCTACGAGCTACAAGAAAGCATAGAACAGCCCGCTTTCGTCCGCGCCCAATCCGGACGTTTTGCGTAATGATCGGCGAATTCTTCTTTCCAGTCATACGGCGCAGCGCAGGCCAACAATAACCTATTGACCGGCGCGAAGTTGCCCGCTGTGGCGGCATCAATCGCTTCTTGCGCGAGATAATTTCTCAAAACAAACTGCGGATTAGCCGCGTTCATACCTTCCGCCTTCCGCGCGAAGGGCAGAGCACTATTTTTGCACCGCGCAGCATACGCATCGAGCCAGGATTGCAGCGTCTCGGCGTGCTGCGCGAGCAGATTTTCGTCGTAGGAACAGCCCTCAAATTCGGAAACCTGCGGCGCAATTTCGGTCGTTTTCGCCAAGGATCGGAAAAAAAGTGTCATGTCGATTTCGGCCCGCGTCATCAACTCAAACGCGTCATTGACGAGCGCTTCATCGCCCTCGCGCCACTCATCAAACCCAAACTTGCGCGTCAGGTTGGCTTGCATTGTTTCGCTGTACTTCGCATCGAACGCCTCAATACCTGCGTAGAGCCACGCATCGTCTGCACCGAGCGATGAAAGTGCGCCCGCTAAGCAACCTACATTCCATTTGGCGATCGCCGGCTGTCGGCCAAATGCGTAGCGCTTGCCTTGGGCATCTGTTGTATTGGGCGTCCAGCCGGGATCAAAATTGTCCACCCAACCGTAGGGGCCATAGTCAATCGTCAGCCCCAAGATCGACATATTGTCAGTGTTCATCACGCCATGAACAAAGCCTACCCGCATCCACTCGGCCACCAAAAACGCCGTGCGCTCGCACACTTCTTTAAACCACTGTGCGCGCTGTTCGGCCACAGCGCCTTCAATGTGCGGAAAATCTCGTTTAATTACGAACGCGACCAATTGCTCAAGTAATGCCGTATCGCCCCGAGAAGCGGGCAGCTCAAAGTGCCCAAAGCGCACAAACGAGGGCGCAACGCGGCACACAATCGCGCCCTGCTCCGGCTCGGGGTTGCCATCGTAAAACATATCCCGCGTCACCCAATTGCCCGTGGTGATGAGCGAGAGCGCGCGGGTGGTGGGCACGCCCAATCCATGCATCGCTTCGCTGCACAAAAACTCGCGAATCGAAGAGCGCAGCACCGCGCGACCATCGGCGTGGCGCGAATACGGCGTGGGTCCAGCCCCTTTTAATTGCAGCTCCCAGCGCTCGCCTTGAGCATTGATGGATTCCCCTAACGAAATTGCACGGCCATCACCCAACTGCCCTGCCCAGTTACCAAATTGGTGCCCGCCGTAGCAGGTGGCGTTCGGTTGCATGCCTTCAATTAAACCGTTGCCCGCGAGCGCGTTTACCCAGGCAGGCGAGCGTAGTTCGTTTTCATTCAAGCCCAGCAACTGCATCACTTTTGGCGCAAAGGCAACAAGCGTGGGCGCATGCACGGGCGTAGGCGCGACGCGCGACCACATTGCGCCTTGCACCTGCCGAATGTGGTTTTCAGCGATGGCGTCCCCAGGCAGTGCCTGCAGCCAAGAGTTGTCAAATTTCACGGTTAATCGTTTTTCCTAGTTGAATCGTCATTTTCGCATCGTAAACTGTTTGCGAACAGGAGACGACTATGACTTTGAAAGCAACAAAAATCGTTGCCACCCTCGGCCCCGCGTCGAGCGATTTGGCAACGCTAAGCGCGATGATTGAAGCTGGTGTGGATGTGGTGCGGCTTAACTTTTCTCATGGCAAACCGGAAGATCACGCCGCTCGAGCCGAGTTCGTGCGGCAGGCCGCGGCCAAGGCCAACAAATCGGTCGCAATCATGGCCGATTTGCAGGGGCCGAAAATCCGTGTTGGCAAATTCGCTGATGGCAAAGTGGAGCTCGTGAACGGTCAAGACTTTATTTTGGACGCGAATTGCACCGTAGGCAACTTGGAGCGAGTCGGTTTAGACTACAAGGAGCTCACGCAGGATGTGAAGCCGGGCGACACCCTGTTGCTGGCCGATGGCTTGATCCAAATGAAAGTCAAGGCGGTACGCGGCACAGAAATTCACACCGTGGTGACGATGGGCGGTGAGCTTTCTAACAACAAGGGCATCAACAA
>JANMDS010000544.1:0-1936 GCA_031376405.1 Betaproteobacteria bacterium | reverse complement strand
GGCCGCAGCGCCGATCCCGAAAAACGAAATACCGGAAGCGGTAATCAGGAAGGTAAACATTGCGGCCTCCCGCTCGCCTTCGTTGGCGAGCGCGGCGCTTAAGCTGTTGCCAATCGTGCCGATGAGGGCTAGGCCCGCTACGGCTACGATGAGCTCGCGCGGGAAGGCGGCGAATAGCGTGCCGACAATCGCGCCAAAAAGCCCAACCAAAATATAGAAAACGCCGGCCACTACCGCTGCGGTGTAGCGCTTGCTGGGCTCGGCGTGGGCTTCGGGCGTGTTGCAAATTGCGGCGGTAATCGCGGCTAAATTAACGGCGAAAGCACCAAACGGCGCGAGCAAAAACGTAACGATGCCGGTAATCGTAATCACCGGCGAAATCGGCGCGGAATTTTTCGCCGCGCGCAATACCGCAATGCCGGGCATGTTTTGCGACACCATCGTCACCACAAAAAGCGGCACGCCTAACCCAATGATCGCCGACCACGAAAACGCGGGCGTAATCCACTCGGGCGTGGTCCACGCTACGTTTACCTTCGCCATATCGAGCTTGCCTTGCAACCCGATAACGAGTAAGCCCACTGCCAACACGCCCACCACGCTATAGCGGGGCCAGAGCGCGCGGCCCAACAAAAACGCCACGATCATCGCGCATACCATCGCGGGCGCAGTTTTCAGCGCGGCAAACGCATCAATGCCAAAGCGCAACAAAATGCCTGCGAGCAAGGCCGAGCCAATTGCAGCGGGAATGCGGTTCATCAGCCGCTCAAAAAGCCCCGTTGCCCCGAAAAAAATAATGAGCGCGGCGGAGACTAAAAACGCGCCCACTGCTTCGGGCATCGTAATATTCCCTGCGCTCGTAGCAATCAGCGCCGCGCCGGGGGTAGACCACGCGGCCACGATCGGCAGCCGATAGCGCAGAGACGGGATGATGGTGACCACGCCCATACCAATCCCCAGCGCCCACATCCAAGAGTTCACCTGCGCTTGGGTCGCGCCCAATTTTTGCGCGGCCTGAAACACTACCGCGCCCGTGCTCGTGTAGCCTACAAGCACGACCACGAAGCCCGTCACCACAGCGGATAAAGAAAGATCACGAAAGAAGCTCATATCGTTAAAGTTTAGCCAGTTCCAGCATCGTTAAGTAGAGCCGCGTATCAAACTCAAGCTGCGCGTAATCGGGCTCGATATGGTGGCAGAGTGCGTAGAACGCCTTGTTGTGTTCCCGCTCTTTCAAATGCGCAAGCTCGTGGGCCACGATCATTTTGAGAAACGGCGCGGGCGCATCAATGAACACGCTGGCAATGCGAATTTCGTGTTTCGCTGTGAGCTTCATGCCCTGCACGCGCGAAGCCTGCGTGTGCGTGCCCAGCGCGTGCCGCACGACTTGCAGCTTATTGTCAAACACAACTTTCGAAGGCGTAATTGCGCTTTTCATGCGCTGCGATTTAAGTGCAAGCGTGAAGCTGCGCAGTGCCACATCGGTACGCACCGAGTTCGGCTCTGGATAGCGGGCAGCAAGCGTTTCCGCGAGCTTGTCCGCAGCAATGAGCGCGCGCACTTGCTCAACGAGCGGAGCGGGATAGCCAGTGAGATATTTAAGAGGTGGATTCAATTGGAAAAACAGTTAAACCTGCGGCGCAGAAAGACTACTTTTTGCAAGATATCCTCAAAAGTCTATTTTCGAACCTCACTTTCGGGGACCAAATCGAATTATTCATGTGCCAGGAGTTAATTTCGAACGCGATTTCAGTCACGCTGCGGGGTAGCCTAGGTTGCGACGCAAGTTTGCACGGTTTCGGTTGAGAAATACGAAGCGGTATTTCATGCAAGTCAACTGCAACTTCCGTCTGTTGCGCCAGGACTCTATAGTTTGTCATCAATACCAACCTCCCATCTTTCCAAGCACGTCGTTGTATGCTGGGTGTGAATAAGG
>JANMDS010000533.1:0-7007 GCA_031376405.1 Betaproteobacteria bacterium | reverse complement strand
GAGAAATCCGTGCAGACTACACGCACTCTGGTGCTCGGCAAGTTTCGGGAGCGTCTACAACGCTATTGGATAATAACGCTTCCTCGCGGTGGCGCATTTCAGGGGATATTAAACCTACCTCCCGCAATCCAGAATTTGGCTGGTTTACCGGTGCCGAGTACAGCGCCCGACAGGATGAGTCGCAGGCGACTCGAAACGCTTACAAGGGCTACATCGGTGCATTGTGGAATCCGACTGCGCAGCTTAATCACGAGTTTCGTTTGGGCTATGAGCAGCGTGAATTTGTCGCTCAAACGGATGAAAACCGAGGTGTCTATGCAGAGGCGTCGGTGCAATGGCGGCCGGGCCCGTTAGCGGAAGCGCGTGCTTCGCTGGGTAAACACTATTTTGGTACGACGGGGCAGTTAGCCGGTCGGATTCGCGGAAATCGCGCGGCGTTTGAGTTTAGTTTGGGGCGTCAGCTCGTAAATTCTCAAGAATCTGCGTTTTTTCCTCAAACTGATTCGCCACTCGCACTGCTGGATCGTTTCCTCACCGGAACCATTTCTGACGCAACCGCCAGAGCACAAGAAGTGACCCGACTTGCGACCGTTTTTGGGTTACCGGCTCAGATTGATAGCGCACGCTATTTCTTCGTAGACAGGTTCGTTCTCGAACAGTCCGCGCGATTTAGCGGACTTTACACGCTTCCACGGATATCATTTAACGCTGCAGTTAGCTACCGCAAAACAAATCCTGGTAAGTCCCAGGTTGAGTCAATCTCTTTGCAATCAGTAGTACCGTTAACTGAACTCCAAGCCAACGCCGGTGCAGCGTATCGACTTTCGGAGCGCTCAACTATTCGCCTCGACATTCAAGGCTCGCGCAGCGAACGACAGGACTCTTCCGAGAAACGAAATCGATTCAGAACCCAAGCAACCTATTCCCAGATCTGGACCAAAGCAATCTCCACCGGCGCAACTGTTTTTTATGAACGAGAGGTCGGCGAGGCAAAAATAAACGATCTTACTGATCGTGGAATTAGTGTGTTTGCCCGTTATGCGTTCAATTAAGAATGATAGAAAACAATACCGCCTCAGCGATTCCTCTTGCACACGCACTCACTATCGACGTTGAGGACTACTTTCAGGTATCCGCTTTCTCCGGGACGATAAGTCGAGAAAATTGGGAGCAAATCCCGTGCCGAGTTGAGGCAAACGTAGACAGAATTCTTGATTTGTTAAACGAGCACAATGCGAAGGCGACCTTTTTCACCTTAGGTTGGATAGCCGAGCGCTTTCCCAATGTAGTGAAAAAAATTGTTTCAAATGGTCACGAACTCGCAAGCCACGGGTACGGACATCATCGCATTCAGGAGTTCTCTCCGAAGGCATTTCGAGAGGACATCATATCCGCTAAGAAACTCCTCGAAGACATAGGCGGCGTGAGCATTCGAGGCTACCGCGCACCGAGCTTTTCAGTGGGAAAGGAAACCTTGTGGGCGTTTGATGAGATCAAAGCTGCGGGCTATTCCTACAGCTCTTCAGTTTATCCAGTAAAGCACGACTTGTACGGCATGCCTGATGCGCCCCGCTTTCCATACCGCGTAGAAAATGGATTGCTTGAAATTCCGATGACCACAGCGCGCTTCGGAGCGCGCAACGTACCGGCAGGGGGTGGAGGATTTTTTCGCCTCTTTCCGTATCAGCTCAGTAAACGGCTCATTGAGCGAATCCAGCGCGAAGATGCCCAACGCTGCATGATCTACCTTCATCCCTGGGAGTTCGACCCAGCGCAGCCCAAAGTCAGTGGTGCTCCTTTGAAATCGCAATTTCGCCACCGACTTAATTTGAGTCGCACAATTCCAAGGTTTAAGCGTTTACTGAGTGATTTCACTTGGGACCGAGTGGATCGCGTATTTGCCGAACCTCTATCGCGCGGAGCGTAACGTAGATGGTGAGCGTTGTACCTGGCGCACGAATTCCCGCCGCTCAGTGGGATGCGTTCGTACGCGAACACGCTGCAGGCTCCTGTTTCCACCTGGATGCGTGGCGGAACGTTGTTAAAGATTCGCTCGGGCACCGTCTATGTTGTCTTGCCGCGATCGACGATGCGGGCGAGCTTGTAGGCGTACTACCGCTCGCGGAGATGAAAAGTCGCTTATTTGGTCACACCCTGACATCGCTTCCAGGCGGGGTTGAGGGGGGTATTCTGGCGCGCAATACAGAAACCGCCGAGGCACTAGCGGAAGCTGCGCGTGCCGCCGGTAGCAACGCCAGGGTCTCCCACGTAGAAATGCGCCACAAACACGCGCAGCTGCACGATTGGGCGCAGCACGACGGACTGTACTTTAGTTTTCGAAAGGCGTTGCTACCAACAGCTGAAGAAACACTCCTCGCCATTCCTCGGAAGCAGCGCGCGGAGGTAAGAAAAGGAATCGCTGCTGGATGTAGCTTTTCAATCGAAAAAACCAGCGATAATTTTTATTCCATGTACGCCGACAATGTGCACCGCCATGGAACCCCCGGCTTTGCAAAGAAGCATTTTGATGTAATCGCAAAACACTTCGGACAAGATTGCGAATTTGTTGTTGTTCGCGATTCGAGAGGTGATCCGGTAAGTACCGTGATGAGCCTTTACTTCGGCGACATAGTGTTTCCCTACTATGCGGGGGACTATGCACGTGCTCGCGATATTTCCGCAAACGATTTTAAGTACTATCAATTGATGGTGCACGCGTATTCGCGCGGTGCGCGATGGTTTGATTTCGGGCGCAGCAAGCTCGATACTGGACCCTACAAGTTTAAAAAATATTGGGGCTTCGAACCTGTTCCGTATCACTACGAATTTGCGCTCCTGAGTCGCGAAGAAATCCCGCAAGTGAACCCATCTAATCCCAAATACGCAAGGGCAATCGCGATCTGGCGTCGCTTGCCTCGGGGTCTAGTTAATCGTATCGGGCATCCACTTGCGAGACACCTGTGTTAACGGATGTGGTGATGTTGTGCCCGAGGCTGCCGCATCCACCGCACCGCAGCGACACGACCGCCAGTTACCACTTGCTTCGCTATTTGGCGCAGCGGCATCGCGTGCACCTCGGAACATTTCTAACCGAGATGCAGGACGACACCGATACAACGGCCGTCTCTGCACTGTGCACAAGCGCTTGGTTCGGAAAAATGAATCGATCCACTTCGCTACTAAGAATGACGGCAGGCTATCTTAGGGGGGAGCCCGTAGAGACCGCGCGTTTTCGTGATCCCGAGTTGAAGCGTTGGCTCAAGCGCACGATCGGTACGAGCCGGTGCAAGCACCTTATCGTTCATTGCAGTGGTGCAGCACGATCCATTCCGAGTAAATTTCTCTTGGATAAATCCAATTTGATAGTCGCCGATTTTGACGATTTTGACCCTGATCTATGGACGTATAAAGCGAGCCAGCTTTCATTCCCGCTCCGTCTTTTCTATCGCAACGAGGCCGAAAAACAAATCAGTTTTGATCGACGGCTCGCAATGCGCGCACGTTCACCGGTCGTACGCTCAGTCGCACAAGCCAAATCGTTTTTAGATTGTGCGCCGGAAATCGCGCCTAAATTAGCCATTGTTGCGCGGGGTATTGATCGGGTTCACTACTCACGGAGCGAAAACCGCGTTAGTCCGTATCGCGACGACGAGCTCCCAATAATCATGACTGGTTTTTTTAGCAATCTTTCGTCGATTGACGCTGCAAATTGGTTTATGACGGAAGTGTTGCCTCTCATTCGCAAGCGCGTACCGACGGCGCGGCTTTACGTGGTAGGCGAGGGCGCCGATACAGAAGTCCGTAATCTCGCGCGTGCGGATGTGGTGGTTATTGGAGATGCCGCAGATGATCGCGCATACATTCAATACGCAAAAATTGCGGTAGCGCCCAATCAGATTGGTGCAGGATCAACCAACGAGGCACTTAAAGCAATGTCGATAGGACGACCTTTGCTCGCTTCGGCCATTATCGCGGCAGAGCTCGCACCCGCTTTGGAAGGGGAAGAGTTTTTGCTCGGCGATGATGCAGAAAAAATGGCAGATCTAGCAGTGCGCGTCCTGGTGCAGCCAGATATCGGAGAAGCGGTGGGTGCCAACGCGCGATTGCGTATTGAACAAGATTTTGACTGGGATCGCAGCTTAGCCCAGATCGAAAATCTACTGCTCGGGCGAAACGTGTGAAAACCAACTGGACGCCACATCTCGTGCTTTGGTCTCTCGTGTGCGTGATCTTAGCCATCGGGTTTTATCCAACCTGGACAGAGCTAGCAAAGCTCTGGTTTGATACTGAGTCATATGCGCACGGTCCAATCGTTCCGATGATCTCGCTTTGGCTCGTTTGGCGACTCAGGGCCGAACTTTCTCGCAATCTTCGCCCAGCGATCTGGTGGATCGGCATTGTTGGCCTTGTTGCGAGTGGGATTTTATGGTTAACCGGCGAGGTTTTACAGGTATCGTCGTTCCGACATTTTGCTGTGGTGTTGATGCTCATTGCGGCTATCGCCACATGTTTTGGCCGCGATGTTTTTTGCGCGCTCCTCTTCCCGATTCTGTTCCTTCTCTTTGCGGTCCCCTTCGGTGATTTTCTAATCGAGCCAATGATGGACCAAACGGCTGATATGGCCGTCATCGCGCTGCAATGGACAGGAATTCCTGTTTTCCGCGAAGCGCGGAGCATACAAATTCCAACCGGACGCTGGGCTGTCGTCGAGGCGTGCGCCGGTACGCGCTACTTGATTGCAAGCGTAATGCTCGGCACACTTTTTTCGTACCTCTTCTTTCGAAGCTGGTCGCGAAGAATTGCATTTGTCGTCGCAGCCATTGTCGTGCCGGTGGTTGCAAATTGGCTACGCGCTTATCTAATTATTATGGCCGGACATTTGTCTCAGAACACAATCGGTGTGGGGGCTGATCATGTGCTATTTGGTTGGGTGTTTTTTGGCGTATTTATCTTCGCCATGTTTTCAATAGGCGCCCGTTGGCGCGAAGATAGCTTGGATAGGCCACACTTCAATATTGTGTCTAGCGCCAAAAGAGTCTCTGGCCTGAGTCTGCACATTGCCGCGCTGCTGGCAACACTCGGTGTAGCCGCCCTTCCGGTTGTAGCTGCAATGATGGTTCCAACCGGTCGAGCTATATCGCTAACCCCATTTATTGAAAAATCCGATTGGCCCACGGATGTGCGCGAGCTGTGGGCGCCTGATTTATCCGGAGAACGCGGGCGACTCAACCTATCGTTTCGTCCGAAAAACGGCGTTTCTGTGTCGGCGTTTCGCGCGGTATACGAAGCCCAGCGTGGACAAAACCGAATGCTCAGATTCGGTAACCGCTTATATCCTGACAGCGAAAACATCTCAGCGAAAATCGAAACACGTTCAAGCCAGATAACACTTTCCGATCGTGTTGTTCCGATCGTCGAATACAAAATGCCCGAGCGTGTTGGTGTGCGGATCATTAGAACGTACTATCAAATTGGTCAGACCGATACAGCAAGCCCCTACACGGCTAAAATTCACCTTGCCGCGCGTTTGCTGTCTGGTCAAGGTGATCGAAGTACCGTCATCGTTTGGTCCGCATATGCTGCCGATGCAGAGCAGGCGCGTGCAGTGCTAAACGCGTTCGAGAGCGCGTTCGGCGAACAGCTAGCCAAGCGCGAACCGTAACCGTCGCTCGGCGCAATAGTAATGAGCAAATCTGCGGTTACTCAAGAATCAACACCTCAAGTGCCACAAGTTCGTGCGCTGGTGTTTTCGAGTTTGTTTCCAAGCGCTGCTTCGCCTCACTCTGGCGCGTTTATTCGCGAGCGGCTGTTTCGCGTCGGAAAGCACCTCGCTATTTGCGTGGTCGCGCCGCAGCCCTGGTCGCCGTTTGATGGTTTTATTCGGCTCTTTCGCAAATCATTTCGTCCGCAAGCCGTGGCGTATGAAGTGATGGATGGCGTAGAAGTATTTCGCCCACGCGTTTTTTCAGTGCCTGGAGTGCTCAAGCAATTTGATGGCGAACTTATGGCCCGTGGTGCGCGGGCAACGGTGCGCAAGTTAGTGGAAGAAAAGCGTATCAATCTCATCGATGCACACTTTCTCTACCCCGATGGTTACGCTGCCAGTGTCTTGGCGAGCGAGTTGAAACTACCGCTCGTAGTGACTGTCCGCGGCAGTAAAGACCAGCGCTTTATCGGCAGCGAACAAGAGCCCAAGCTCAAAACTGTTCTGGGCGAAGCATCGGCGATTGTTTGCGTTTCTCGCGCATTGCAAACAGATGTGGTTGAAACACTAATTGGTCCTACGAAAAAGTGCACCACGATTGGCAATGGGGTCGATCTCGAAAAATTTTCCCGACAAGATCGAATTGCAGCTCGAAGTCGCTTCGGTATTCCGCTCAATGCGCAAGTTATTGTGAGCGTGGGTGGTTTGGTAGAAGGCAAAGGGTTTCACCGAATCATCCCACTCCTGCCAGCGCTTAAAGTTCAATTTCCGCGATTACTATTTCTCGTAGTGGGTGGTGGCGCATCGCATGGCGATATGCTGAACGAGCTAAAAGCGTTAGCGAAATCCCACGATGTAGAAGCGAACGTTCGCTTTTGCGGAAGCCAACTACCTCACGAGTTGAAGTGGTTCTATAGCGCTGCCGATGTGTTCGCACTGGCAACCTGCTACGAAGGCTGGGCGAACGTTTTTTTAGAAGCCATGGCCTGTGGTTTGCCCGTGGTTTCTACCCAAGTGGGGGGCAATGCGGAAGTAGTCCCGCGCAACGATGTGGGCACACTCGTTCCGTTTTTTGAAGCCGAGGCATTTAAAGATGCACTTTCTCACGCACTGAGCCACCCGTGGGACCGAGACGGTATCGTTGCCTACGCGCAGAGCAACGCGTGGGACAGGCGGGTGGAGCAAGTGATTGCAGTGTTCGAGCGCGCAGTGCGAACGTAACCAATTTGTGTAAATACCTGCGGCGCAAAACAAGCACCTCTAAGGAATTATCTCCCCCAAAAACGCTGTTTTTTTTGAGTGC
>JANMDS010000486.1:0-10877 GCA_031376405.1 Betaproteobacteria bacterium | reverse complement strand
GGCCCTTATCTGGTAACGGAGGGCGGCCCGTTGCATTCGACTTATCTGCTCTCACTCTATATTTACGATCAGAGTTTCAAACTGTTTAACTTAGGTTACGGAACTGCGCTATCTTGGGTGTTGTTCGCGCTGGTTTCGGCGCTAAGCGCGGTTGCCTTCTACTCCTCGAAGTATTGGGTGTACTACGCAGGCGAGAAGGAAACGCCGAAGTGAGCGAAATTGCCAGCACTGGGCTAAACCCGCATTCGCTCACCGGTGCAGAGCGGATCAACGCTATCGTACGCTACACGCTACTGATTACAGTGGGCGTCTTGATGCTATACCCGCTAATCTGGCTTATTGGCGCCTCGTTTAAGAGCAATGCCGAAATCTTTACAGAAATCGGCTTCTGGCCTTCGCGCTTTGATATCGCACCCTACGTAAAAGGCTGGAAAACCAGCACCGAATACTCGTTTACACGCTACTTTGCCAATTCATTCTTAATTGTCATTCCGCGTATTATCGTCACCGTAATATCGTGCGTACTTGTTGCGTACGCATTCGCACGGTTCGATTTCTTCGGGAAGAAAGTGCTCTTTTCCATTATGGTCGCCACGATGATGTTGCCGCAGATCGTCTTACGCATTCCGCAGTACATCATGTTTCAGCAATTCGACATGATCGACTCGTACTTGCCCCTCATACTACCTTCAGCGTTTGCTACCGATACGTTTTTTGTTTTCATGCTCGTGCAATTTTTGCGTGGCATTCCGAGAGACATGGAAGAGGCCGCTCAAATGGATGGTTGCAATTCTCTACAAATGCTTGTCTACATCATCGTGCCACTTTTGAAACCGGCCATCATCTCTGTAATCGTGTTTCAGTTTATCTGGACGATGAATGACTTCATCGGCCCACTTATCTATCTCTCGAGTGTGGAAAAGTACCCTGTTTCGCTTGCGCTCAAATTAAGTATTGGGGCAACAGAGGAGGTCGAGTGGGCAAGCGTGATCGCGATTTCCGTCCTCGCGCTTGTGCCCTCTGTCGCGGTTTTTTTTGCCGCACAAAAGCACTTCGTTCAAGGTGTCGCCAGCACCGGACTAAAAGGATAATACGTGGCCAACGTAACTCTCAAAAAAATATCCAAGATTTACCCAAATGGGTTTAAGGCAGTTCATGAAATTGAATGCGAAATCAAGGATGGAGAATTCGTTGTTCTCGTGGGGCCATCGGGCTGCGCGAAGAGCACGCTATTGCGTATGATTGCAGGGCTTGAAAGCATTTCGTCGGGCGAACTCATTATCGGCGGGCGCGTTGTAAACCAAGCACCACCGAAAGATCGCGGCGCTGCGATGGTGTTTCAGAACTATGCGCTTTACCCCCACATGAACGTGCGGGAAAATCTTGCATTTGGGTTGAAATTACAGGGTCTACCAAAAGACGAGGTGGCGCAACGCGTACATACAGCTGCAACCATGCTCGAGATAGAGCCATTGCTTGATCGATTTCCGAGACAGCTCTCTGGCGGTCAGTCCCAGCGCGTTGCGGTGGGGCGAGCAATTGTTAAGAAACCACAAGTATTTCTGTTTGACGAGCCACTTTCAAATCTCGATGCGAAGCTACGTGCTTCGATGCGAGTCCGAATTACAGAATTACATCAACAGCTAAAAGAGTCTGGGCAACCTTGCACCGTAATCTACGTCACCCACGATCAGGTAGAGGCAATGACGATGGGCGAACGCATTTGCGTACTTAAAGAGGGTCGAATTCAACAGTTTGATACTCCGAATCGGCTTTACAACGCATCGGCCAATACCTTCGTTGCGAGCTTTATTGGTTCGCCTGAGATGAATTTGATTGACGCGACCGTAGTGCCTGAATCACAAGGAAAGCGTCTTGAGTTTCTGGGTAACACTAAGGTATTCTCCGATAGCGGTAACGCGCTTCCGAGTTCGCGCGCCACCGTTAAGATTGGCTTGCGACCAGAGAACATAATTGTTGCGCCTACTTCCGATCCTAGAGCGGTGTGGGTGGATGCGCAGCTCAGTCACATAGAATACATGGGCAACGAACTCTTCGCTTATTTCCGCGCAAACGATACGCCGCTAACCAGCCGACTACCCGCAAGCGTTGCCAGTGAAATTTCTAAACTTGGCCGAGGCGTCTCGACTCAAATCGGGCTGCTCATACACGAGGCCCAATTTTTTGATGCAGAAAACGGTACGAATTTGTCTTACGCAGCGTTAGATGTCTAAACAGAGAAACCCCATGATCCGCTATCGATTCCTTGCAATGATTATCGCTTTGTCGCTTACCTTCGCGCATGGCGGAGCCGTAGCGCAGGAGCTTCGTTTTTCTTGGTGGGGCGGTGGCGAGCGTCATGAGGCCATGTTAAAAGCTACGAAGGCGTTTGAAGCTAAAAATCCAGGTGTAAAAATCAAAGCAGAATATTCCGGTTTTCAAGGATTTCAGGAGCGACTCTCCACACAAATTGCCGGTCGGAACGAACCCGATCTCATGCAAGTCAATTGGGCATGGCTTTCGGCGTTCTCGAAGACAGGGGAAGGTTTTTACGATCTGCGCAAAAGTGCGAACGCAATGAAACTCGATGAGTTCTCGAACTCTGATCTCGCGTTAACTACTATAAACAGTAAGCTCAATGCGTTACCCGTGGGGTTTACTTCGCGCCTCTTTTATTGGAATAAAGCGGCCCTCGATAAAGCGGGCGTACCAATTCCTAAAAACTGGGATGAGTTGTTTTCGGCGGCCAAAGTATTTCGCTCCAAAACTGGCGCTAAAGCGTATCTAATTGATGGCAATCTGTACGACATGATTTTGCTGTCCCACGCATACGTTTATCAAAAGTACGGCACACCGTTTATCGACGCCAAAACGGGAAAGGTGGCGATGAGCCCGGCGGCACTTCAGGAGTGGGTTGGCTTTTATAAGCGGCTGCAAGAAGCTGAGGTTGTCACCCCACTGGCCTATCGCGCAAGCCTTGGTGGAGTCGAAAAACCAATCGAACAGCAGCCGGATTGGGTGGCCGGCAATTGGGCTGGCGTTTACACCTGGGACTCGACCGTACGACTCATCGGAAGCACCCTACCGAACAAAGGCGCTGAGCTTGAAATTGGCGATTTCCTCACGCTTTCTAACGCAAAAAACTCAGGTATGTTCGGGCGTCCGGTACACGTTTATGCCGTCTCCAAACGCAGCAAAAATCCAGAACTTGCCGCCAGACTCGCCGATTTTTTACTTACAGATCCAGATGCGATTCGAGCGTTGGGCTTAACGCGCGGCATTCCAGCGTCGAGCTCAGGCTTTCAAATTCTTTCGAAGGAAGATAGACTACGGCCTATTGAAGTACGTGCGTATGCCCGTATTTCATCCGCGCAAAAAGCCAATACGATTACACCTCCCGCAGCCTCGTTCGAGCACCCACGCGTTCAAAAATTTATGCGTGAGGTATTCGAACAAATCGGATACGGAAAAATCAGCCCAGAAGCGGCTGCAAAGCTTTTGCAAGACGAGGGCGCAATCATCTTGCAACGTTTGTAGTCGAGCCGTTGAGTCATGTCGCAACCCTCTCCCTCCGCGTGAATCAACAGCTCGTTCGCTATTCCCAGTGCATCCACTCACCTAAATTTTTTTCTCCCATCATGCCAAAAGGTCTTTCGCGTCAACTCAAATTCAATTCATACAGGGATAGGGATACGGGCGCAACCATCACGCAGCTAACCCCGATTGAGGTGGTGTGCCATCGAAACTATTTCTATCAAAAGTGTTTTACCAACGATGGCAAACGAGTATTGTTCAGTGGTGAGTTTGAGAACAAACGCAATTACTACCTGCTAGGTTTAGATTCGCAAGTTGCCGTTCAATTGACGCAGGGCGATAACGAAAACGCGTTCGGTGGTTTTCTAAGCCCTAACGACAAGCACCTCTATCTTGTTCGAGGCGGGCGCACGTTGATACGCGTCGATCTGACTTCCTACGCGGAAGACGAAATCTATAGCTCCCCAAACGATTGGGTAAGTTACGGAACATGGGTTGCTAATAGCGATTGTACTAAGCTAGTCGGCATTGAGATCGCAAAGTCCGATTGGTTCCCACTTTCAGACTGGACAAAGTTTCGCGAAATGTTCTTAACCAAGCCGCGCTGTCGTCTGATTCGCATTGATCTGCGCACAGGGGAGCGAGAGGTCGTTCACGAAGAAAATCTTTGGCTGGGCCATCCGCTGTATCGCCCAGGGGACGACGCAACCGTGGCGTTTTGTCACGAAGGCCCACACGACATGATAGACGCGCGTATGTGGTTCATTAACGAAGATGGTAGCAACCTACGTTGTGGAAGGGAGCATGAAGCCGGAGAGAGTTGCACGCACGAATTCTTTGTGCCAGATGGTTCAAAAATGATTTATGTGTCATACAAAACAGGTAGCACTGAGCGCTTTATACGGGCGATTGATCCAATAAGCCTTAAGGATGAACTCCTCATCACGATGCCACCGTGTTCGCACTTAATGAGCAACTACGATGGCTCACTGATCGTAGGCGATGGCGTAGAAACACCGATGGATGTCGAGGACACGGCGGGCTATAGCATCGAACCTGACCCGTATTTGCATGTGTTCGATCTCAATGCACAAACCGACAAAAAAGTTGCTCGCCACGATACATCTTGGAAAACGATCAATGGTGATCGTCAGCTCACCCATCCGCATCCTTCATTCAGTCCGGATGAAAAATCAGTCTTGTACTCCTCCGACTGCAACGGCAATACCGCACTGTTCTTAACCACCGTTTAAGTGTCCAGATGGAATCAACTCGACTTCTGATTGCGGTTTGTGGGGTTGCTTTGCTCTCTCAGCTTCCGGCATGCGTGTCGAACGCGCCGTCACTAGCTGGTATCCACCATGCAAACGGATGGGCTACTGCGCACGGAGACGTAGCCGGAGGAAGCGCTGCCGCCGCAAGTAACCGCTTTTTCGTGCGCAATCGAGCCGAGTTGGTTCGCGCACTCGATGCTAATCAGCGCGCGCCTAAAAAGAGCCCCGAGCCACTGCATATTACTGTGGTGGGCGAGATTGATTTGAGCGTCGATGAGCAGGGTGCAACCCTTTCGGAAGCAGATTACCGAGAATCTAGTTTCTCCTGGTCCGTATACGAGCAAACATTTGCGCCGGCTGTCTGGGGAAAAGCTCTACCCGAAGGGCCAATTGAAGATGCGCGTAGACGATCTGCAGAACGGCAAGCACGCACGGTAGTGCTGCGAGTGAGCTCCAACACCACGATTATTGGTGAGCGGGGCGCGCGCATCAAAAACGGAGGTTTACATATTAAAGATGCAGAAAACATCGTTATCCAAAACATTAATTTCGAGGATGCCTATGATTTTTTCCCAAAGTGGGATCCCAAAGATAATACAAATGGGGAATGGAATGCCGAGTACGATAACGTCACGATTAACAACGCGCGTCGAGTTTGGATTGACCGCTGCACGTTTAGCGATGGCGCTCGACCCGATAAGCTAAATCGTTCGATGTTCGGGCGACCGATGCAATTTCATGACGGCTTGGTCGACATCATCCGGGGCTCTGATCTCGTCACCATTTCAAATAGCCATTTCAAGAATCACGATAAAGGCATGTTGATTGGTAACTCGGATAGCCGCCAGGAGGATGCGGGCAAGCTTAGGGTCACGCTTCATCACAATTGGTTCGAAAATGTGAGCGAGCGTTCTCCGCGTGTGCGTTACGGTAGCGTACATGTATACAACAATTTGTATACAGCGAGCGCCGATGCAGACTATCGCCACGGTTACTTTATCGGTATTGGAGTACAGTCACAAGTTTTTTCGCAAGCCAATGCATTCGAAGTGGGAGCAGTGATCGCCGGACGGCCGTACAAATTGTGGCGAGGTGATCGGCTGAGGGAGCAGGACAACATACTAAATGGCGGTCCGCATGAGGGACTGTCTAGCTTGCGTAAGGAGTACCCGAGCGTTGCAATTTCAAATCAGATCGATTGGGCGCCGCCAGCGGGCGGCCCAATTGATGTTGTGTCTCGTGTCGCGTTTTTAGTACGTAACCAGTCTGGTGCCCGCTAGTGTTGAAGTTGTTCGCTCACCAGGAAAGCGCTGAATAAGTGTTCAGACCAGATGCGGTTTTTTCTAAGCTCCGAGGGCAGCGACCCGATCCTAATCGGTTGAACATGAGAATTTCGAGTACGACGCAACGACGAAATGCCCTTGTGTGGATACCTATTCAGCGATTCCCCAAAACCTAGACCAAACTCTCAAAATTAATCAGATGCTTACAACTATGCAACCAAGCGAACTCAAATCGATCATTGGATCGGGTCTATTGTCGTTTCCACTCACTGACTTTGACGCTCAAGGTAATTTCAACGAAACGGGCTATCGATCTCGTTTGGAGTGGCTCGCTCCTTACGGTGCCAGCGCTCTTTTTGCTGCAGGCGGTACGGGAGAATTTTTTTCATTGACTGGGCAAGAGTACCCGGTCATAGTTAAAGCCGCAGTGGATACCTGTCGCGGGAAAGTGCCCATCATCGCGGGCGCAGGCGGACCTACGCGCTTTGCAATTGAATGTGCTCAGGCCGCTCAATCAGCGGGGGCGCACGGCGTATTGCTGTTGCCGCACTACTTAACGGAGGCGAGCCAAGCTGGACTCGCTGCCCACGTTGAGGCGGTGTGTAAAAGTGTTGATTTCGGGGTGATCGTCTACAACCGTGGCGCTTCAAAACTACTACCAGATACGCTCGCAAAATTGGCCGATCAATGCCCCAATCTAGTTGGATTTAAAGACGGCATTGGAGATATTGAACTCATGGTGTCCATCTATCAAAAAATGGGCGATCGGTTCGCTTACTTGGGCGGTTTGCCGACGGCAGAGGTCTTTGCAGCGGCGTACAAAGCCCTAGGTACGCCGGTGTACTCGTCCGCAGTGTTTAACTTTATTCCGCGAACTGCAATGGAGTTTTACGATGCGGTAGCGTGCGACGATCTGCTTACGCAGAATCGGTTGCTTAAAAATTTCTTCATGCCCTACTTGGCCATCCGGAATCGGTGCAATGGTTATGCCGTGAGTATCGTTAAAGCCGGAGCGACCATCGTGGGCCATAGCGCCGGACCTGTGCGCCCGCCATTGACCGACCTAGTGCCCGATGAGGTGAATCAATTAAGTGGCTTAATTCGGGCACTCGGAGAACAATAATGAGCGTAGCGCATAAAAACTTCATCGGTGGCCAGTGGCTGCAAGGAACGAGTGAAACTAAAAACATCAACCCATCCAATACATCCGATGTCATTGGTGAATACACGCAGGCTGACGCGACACAAACAGTCGCTGCTATCAGCGCTGCATCAGCTGCATTCCCAGCATGGTCTATTAGCAATATACAAACACGCAGTGAAATTCTTGACCGCATTGGCACTGAAATTCTTGCGCGTCGCGAAGAACTAGGAACGATGCTGTCCCGCGAAGAGGGTAAAACACGTAACGAAGGAATTGGCGAGGCAGGGCGTGCTGGAAATATTTTCAAGTTTTTTGCCGGGGAATGTCTTCGGCTGACGGGAGAAATTGTGCCCTCTGTACGCGCGGGAATAGGCGTGGAAATCACGCGTGAACCGATGGGCGTAGTGGGTTTGATTACGCCTTGGAACTTTCCGCTTGCGATTCCTGCGTGGAAAATCGCCCCTGCATTGGCGTACGGAAATTGCGTTGTGATGAAGCCTGCAGATTTGGTGCCGGCTAGCGCGTGGGCGCTTGCTGAAATCATTTCGCGTAGCGGTCTACCTGTGGGCGTTTTCAATCTCGTGATGGGGCGCGGCAGTATCGTGGGTGAAACGATGATTAACCACCGCGGGATCAATGCAATTAGCTTTACCGGATCGGTGGGGGTGGGTAGCCAAATTGCTGGTGCAGCGGCGCGGCAGATGAAGAAGATACAACTCGAAATGGGCGGGAAAAACCCGCAAATTGTTTTAGACGACGCAGATTTAAAGCAAGCTGTGGAGTTGTGCGTACAGTCCGCATTTTTTTCCACGGGTCAGCGCTGCACGGCATCGAGCCGGTTAATCGTTACAGAGGGAATTTATCCAAAATTTATTGCGGCGATGAAAGATCGCATGACCCAATTGCGAGTCGGTGATGCGCTGGGATCGGGGACTGATATCGGCCCGGTGGTTAGCCAAGACCAGCTCGAGCAAGATCAAGACTATTTAGACATCGCAAAAAATGAAGGCGCAACACTAGTGTGTGGCGGCGAGCGTATAAGTTCGAACCTTGCCGGGGAAACGGGCTACTACATGAAGCCTGCTCTTTTTACCGATACCCAATCTTCAATGCGAATCAATCGTGAAGAAGTATTCGGGCCTGTGGCGAGCGTAATTCTTGTGAAGGATTATGAGCAAGCTCTGGACGTGGCAAACGACACAGAATTCGGGCTTGCCGCAGGAATCGCCACGACATCACTTAAGTACGCGACGCACTTCAAGCGGCATAGTCAGTCCGGCATGGTAATGGTGAACCTGCCGACCGCTGGCGTTGACTATCACGTGCCGTTTGGCGGACGCAAAGGCTCGAGCTATGGGTCGCGCGAACAGGGGCGCTATGCGCAAGAGTTTTTCACTACCGTAAAAACGGCGTATATCAATGCCTAAAGCTGGGAGTCGGATTTATATTCAACGATTGTTTTTCGCGCGCCATGCTCTAAATTGCTCTGGTGTTTCCGGATCGGTCGCAGGGTAGAGGCCTAAGATCGAGCGGCCATTCATCACTTCTTCCGTTACGAAATCTTCGAATGCCGTCATCTCCACCGCCTCAGTTGCCACTTCATCAGCCATGTGCACAGGGATCACGATCACGCCTTCTTTGTCGCCCACCACGATATCGCCGGGCCACACGGCCACATCGCCACATCCAATCGGCACGTTGATATCCAGCGCTTGGTGCAAGGTTAAATTCGTAGGCGCACTCGGGCGGTTGTGATAGGAAGGGAAGGGCAGTGCCGCAATCTCAGGCGAATCTCGAAACCCACCATCGGTGACTACGCCTGCTACGCCACGCTTCATGAGCCGTGACACCAAAATTGAGCCCGCCGAGGCCGCACGCGCATCTTTGCGTGAATCGATTACAAACACCGCGCCGGGTGGGCAATCTTCCACGGCTTTGCGCTGCGGGTGCGCGCGGTTTTGAAATACCGAGAGCGGATTTAAATCTTCGCGCGCGGGGATGTATCGCAGCGTAAAGGCTTCGCCTACCATATTGGGTAGCGTTGCATTGAGCGGGCGCACATCCTGAATGAACTGACTGCGTAAGCCACGCTTGAAGAGCGCCGTGCACAGCGTCGCCGTGGAAACACTCATGAGTTTTTGTTTGGTTTCAGCGGAGAGTGGCATGAGAGTATCGGCAAAAAATATTAAAAATTACACAATACCTGCGGCGTAAAAAGCACTGTTTTCAGGCGATATCTCACAAAAAGAGCTGTTTTTACGCCGCAGGTATTTAAGAAAAAATCACAAATTAATAAATCACAGGCTCCGGCACTGGCGCGCCGAATGATGTTTCAAGAAAATCAAAGTCACAACCGTTTTCCGCCTGCATTATGTGTTGGGTGAACATCACGCCATAGCCGCGCTCAAAATGCTTCGGTGGCGGCTGCCACGTTGCTTTGCGGCGCGCAAGCTCTTCTTCGCTTACGTTCATATTGAGCGTGCGATTTGGGATATCAATCGAAATCATATCGCCGGTTTTCACCAAGCCCAGCGGCCCGCCGATGTACGCTTCTGGTGACACATGCAACACGCACGCGCCGTAGCTCGTGCCACTCATGCGGGCATCTGAAATGCGCAACATATCGCGCACGCCTTGCTTCACGAGCTTGGTCGGGATCGGCACCATGCCCCACTCTGGCATGCCCGGCCCACCTTGAGGCCCAGCGTTGCGCAGAATAATGACGTGGTTTTCCGTTACATCCAAATCCGGATCGTCCGTTGCTTTTTTAAGCGCAGGGTAATCATCAAACACCAGTGCGGGGCCGGTGTGTTTTTGAAACTTCTCCGAGCACGCAGAAGGTTTTATTACCGCGCCATTTGGGCACAAATTACCGTGTAACACGGCCAGCGCGCCTTCTTTGTAGATGGGGTTCGAAAGCGGCCGGATCACATCGTCGTTGTAAATCTCCGCGCCTTCTAAATTTTCTGCAACAGTGTTGCCCGTCACCGTCATCGCATCGTTGTGCAGCATGCCGCCGTCGGCTAATATTTTCATGAGACCGCGCATACCGCCCGCGTAGTAAAAATCTTCCATCAAGTATTCACTGCCGCTCGGGCGCACGTTCGCGATCACCGGAATTTTGCGACTGAAATCATCGAAATCTTTCAGCGATATCGGCAAACCGGCGCGGCGAGACATCGCCACCAAATGAATAATCGCGTTGGTGGAGCAGCCCTCGGCCATCGCCACGGTAATCGCATTCTCAAAACTCTTGCGGCTCAAAATATCTGACGGCTTTTGATCTGCCCACACCATGTCCACGATCCGCCGCCCACAGGCCGCAGCCATGCGCGGGTGGTTGGAGTCCACTGCGGGAATGCTCGATGCACCCGGTAAACACAATCCCAGCGCTTCGGTAATGCCCATCATCGTGGCAGCCGTACCCATCACCATGCACGTGCCGTGGCTGCGGCTAATGCCCGCCTCAATATCGTTCCAATCTTGTGTTGAGATATTGCCTGCGCGCCGCTCGTCCCAGTATTTCCACGCGTCCGCCCCGGAGCCGAGCGTTTTGCCTTTCCAGTTGCCGCGTAACATCGCGCCCGCTGGCACATAAATGGAAGGCAGATTCATTGATATCGCGCCCATCCACAACGCCGG
>JANMDS010000482.1:0-6866 GCA_031376405.1 Betaproteobacteria bacterium | reverse complement strand
TTAAATCGGCGGGTATCGGCGCGGATATTGCCGGACGGGCCAAACACATCACCAGCATTTGGAATAAGATGCGACGCAAGGGCTACACCATTGATGAGCTCTACGATATTCGCGGTGTGCGTGTGTTGGTCGACGATGTGCGGGCTTGTTACACCGTGCTCGGGCTCATTCACAATTTGTGGACGCCGATACCAAGCGAGTTTGACGACTACATCGCCCGCCCAAAAGCCAACAATTACCGTTCGCTTCACACCGCTGTAGTAGGGCCAAACGGCAACGCGCTGGAAGTGCAAATTCGCACGTATGACATGCACCGTGCGAGCGAGTTTGGTGTGGCCGCGCACTGGCGTTACAAAGAGGGCGCGTTCACTAAATCGGACGCAGGCTCGGGCAAGCGCGATAACGATTTTGAAGAAAAATTAGCGTGGCTGCGGCAGGTGATAGATTGGCGCGAGAGCGTTGCGGGCTCGGCTGAAGCTACGAGTTCGACAACGAACTCAGCAACGGAGGCGCTCAAAACTAATCTGTTCGAAGAAAGCATTTTCGTGTTTACGCCGCAGGGCCGAGTGATCGATTTACCGAAGGATGCAACCGCGATTGATTTTGCTTATCACGTCCATACCAACTTAGGCCACCGTTGCCGCGGAGCGCGGGTAAACGGGGCGATGGTGCCGCTCAACACGCCACTAAAAAACGGTCAACACGTGGAAGTGCAAACGGTAAAAGAAGGCGGGCCGAGCCGAGATTGGTTAAATGCTGAGCTAGGCTTCGTGCGCTCTGCACGCGCAAAGTCAAAAGTGCGAGCTTGGTTTAACACGCTCGCACAAGACGAGACGATTGCCCAGGGCCGCGCCGAGCTCGAGAAGTTTTTGCAGCGTGAAGGCAAAACGGCGTTGGGCTTCGAGTTGTTGGCAAAAGAAGCCGCACTGGATAGCGTGGATGAATTATTCACCGCTATTGCTAAAGCGCGGCTGAATCAAAAAGAAATTGTGGAGTTGATCCATCGCGCGGCAGGCGATGCGCAGCCGGAAACCGCGCCAGTTGACGAGCCGGTGCTACGCAAAACGAAAGCGAGTGGCGATAGCGGGATCTTGATTGTGGGCATGGATAAGTTGCTTACCGGTTTGGCAAAATGTTGCCGTCCGGCCCCACCGGATTCGATCATCGGATTCATCACAAAAGGTGCGGGCATTAGCGTACACCGCACGCAATGTAGCAATGCCCAGCGGCTACAAAAAACACAACCTGAACGGCTCATTCAAGCGACTTGGGGCAAGGCGCAAACCAGCGTGTTTCCAGTGGGCATTGAGGTGATTGCCATTGACCGACAAGGTTTGTTGCGGGATGTTTCCGAAGTGCTTTCTAAGGAGCGGATTAACGTAACCGCGGTGAACACCCATTCGAAAGACATGCAAGCCAAGATGCGCTTCACCGGTGAAATTAGGGATTTGGAGCAATTGCGTAAAGCGATTTCGGCTGTCTTGGAAGTGAAAGGCGTGTTAGAGGCGAGGCGGTTTTAGCGGCGTCAGTTTGGGCAGGCTTCAAATAGTTTTGTGTCGGGGCTGATTGCGCCTGAAGCTTGATCGGTGCGTTTCCGGTGCTGGGCTGGGTGCACGTATTCAAACTGTGCGCGGGGAAAAGTTCCCACTGTGGCCAGCGCATCATCGCCTAGGCGAAAATCACAATTCGCGTAATCTTTTAACGCCATCGCGTTTGCGCTCTCATTGCCCCGCGCAGCAGGTTTGCCCGGCCCCACCCACGCATTGCCCGCTACGAGCGCGTCGGTGCCGTTCACAATTTTGAGCATTTCACCCGAGAGCAATAAGTGGTTAACAAACGTATTGCGGGCAATGACCGCACGGTGTGGCCATGGGTTCCCGAAGCGCTCAAGTTCAAGGCCCATAGCGAACATCGTGTGATTTTCTGAGCCGATGCCTTGCTCCACAATATTGCCTACGAACCGCACGTTGCCCCCGCTTGGAAATTCCACTTCATAACTGCCCGAGCCAACGCGCGTTGAGAAATAGCTGCCTTCAACATCGTTGTTTCGCGCTCGGCTTTTGAGTGCATGTCCGCCCTCTACTGAGTGAGACCACACACCGCGCAGCGTAAGCTTTTCGGTGCGCCCGATGTAAATATTGTGTGCGGGATAGCCCGACATCGAAATGCGAGGATCGTCGGTGCGAAATGACCGGGCGAATTCGGTATTGAAAATTTGGATATGACCACTCGCGTGATCACCACTCAAAATCCCCATTTCATTGCGATCAAATTTGGAATTGCGCACAATCAAATTCCCCGCTTCTAAGCGGATACCTGCGCCATTTTTACTCGCTACTTTCGCGTTCACGAATTCAATACCATCGATGACAGCGTTGTCGCCCCGAATTACCAAAATTGCTTTCTGCTCTGCGCTCGAACCTGCTGCATCGAGCACGGCCCGATTGCTTACATCGGCACTTCGAATGGTCACCCCGTTCGCCCGTAGCACGCCCACGTCGCGCACGTAACGCCCAGGGCTCAACGTAATTGTTTGGTTAGAGCGCACGCGAGTCAGCGCCTGCGAGAACGTAGCGAAGCACTCCCGTGGCGCTTCGATGCACACACGCGAGCTCGACCCTGGAGTTTGCGCGAACGCGTTTGAAGCGAGTTCGAGGAAGAAAGCAAAGGGCAATGAACGCATACCCGCATTTTCGCAGGCTTTTGGGTAAGCCCCCTCTTTAAAACCCGCGGCGTAAAACGGGATCGCTTTTGGGTTTATCTCCCAAAAAGTTACGTTTTTTCGAATTGTAAAAATTTGCTATGCTTCGGCTATGAACGCACCCCAGCCCATCGCGTGGAAAAAAGATTCCACCCAACACATCCCGAACGCGGTGTACTCCGATCCGGCGCTCTATGCGCGGGAATTGGAAACCTTTTTTTACGGCAAGCATTGGAGCTACGTGGGGCTCGAATGCGAAATACCGAACGCGGGGGATTTCAAGGCGACGCAGATTGGCGAAAAACCGGTGGTCTTGGTGCGTAATCACGACATGACTGTTCATGTTGTAGAAAACCGCTGTGCGCACAAAGGTGTGAAGTTTTGCCAAACCTCGCACGGCAATACGCAGTTTTTCCGCTGCCCGTATCACCAATGGAACTACCGATTGGATGGCACGTTGCGCGGCGTGCCGTTTCGCCAAGGCGTGAACGGGCAGGGCGGTATGCCCGCCGATTTCAAGTTGGAAGAGCACGGATTAAATAAGTTAAAAGTGGCTGCGCACAACGGCGCGGTGTTTGCATCTTTCGCGCACGACGCACCAGATTTCACCGATTATCTTGGGCCGCTCATGTAAGGCTATTTCGAGCGCACGTTCGATGGCCGCAAACTTACGCTCTTGGGGTACAACCGACAGCGTATAGCCGGTAATTGGAAATTGATGCAGGAGAACATCAAAGATCCGTATCACGCTTCACTCCTACATGTGTTCTTCATCACGTTCGGACTCTTTCGTGCGGATCAAAAATCCGCGATTGAGATGGATGAAAAAGGTCGCCACGCCGTGCTCGTTTCCCGTCGCAACGCCGGTGGTGAAAATAAAGAAGTCACCAAAGACGCAGGCTCATTTAAAGATGGGTTGAAGCTTGAAGATATGCGCGTGATGGACGTGGCGCATGAGCCGTGGTGGGGCGAGCCCACGGTGGTCATGCAAACGATTTTCCCCTCGGTGATTATTCAGCAGCAAATCAATTCGCTCTCCACGCGCCAGATTATTCCGGTTTCTCCAGGCGTGTTCGATTTTGTGTGGACCCATTTTGGCTTTGCCACCGACGATGAAGCGATGACCACGCGCCGCTTGCGACAAGCCAATTTATTCGGGCCCGCTGGTTATGTGTCAGGCGATGATGGCGAAGTCATTGAGTTTTCGCAGCAAGGCTTGAGTGCGTACCCGGAAGGTCAATGCGTCGTTAAGCTCGATGGTGACGGCACGCACAACACGCAACATATGGTCACAGAAACTGCTATACGCGCCATGTACAAATACCATCGCGAAACGATTACCTGATGAACGCGAACGCATTATTTTTAGCCATCCAACAACGCAACGCTGATTACGCTGCCGCGATCGATTCTGGCGATTTGGCCGCGTGGGTTGAGCTGTTCACCGACGAGGCGCTCTACTTAGCCCAGCCACGCGAGAACGCAGACCGTGGGTTGCCACTTGCCACGATTCGCTGCGAAGGCAAAGGTATGCTGCGGGATCGCGTGTTAGCCATTCAAAAAACAATGGTGTTCACCCCGCGCTACGTTCGCCATATTATTTCTGCGCCCCGCGTTTCGGGCATGATGAGCGTAAGCAATTTCGTGGTGTTCCAAACGCTTCACATGAAGCCCACGCAGATCTTGGCGACAGGTGAGTATCGTGATGAGTGGGTGGAAGAAGGCGGCGAGCTCAAATTGAAAACCCGACGCGCAGTGTTTGATACCGAGCTCGTGCCTAATTCCCTAATTTACCCGCTTTAACGGTAAATACCTGCGGCGTAATAACGGCATGTTTTGGTATTTATCTCCCAGAAAATGCCTATTTTTAAGCCGTAGAAAAGCTCACACGTATTAACTGCATAATCGGCAGATGCCCGCCCCAGCCCATCTCGAAATTTTCTTAAACGCACTCCGCGCCGTACACGCCACCCAAGGTGGCACAAAAGAGACCAGCTATTACACCGCGCTCAATAATCTTTTCGATAGCGTCGGCGATGCGTTAAAACCGAAAGTGCGCGCGGTGATGCAGCTTAAAAGCCTCGGCGCGGGCAACCCGGACGGTGGCTTTTTCACCCAAGATCAGTTTGATCGCGCAACCCACGTGGTGAAAAATCTTGGCGCGCCGTCGCGCGGCGTGGTCGAAGTGAAAGCGCCCAGCGGAGCGGTGGATACCACGGCGGCTTCCGCGCAAGTGGATAAATACTGGGCGCGCTACCAACTCGTGCTCATCACCAACCTGCGCGAATGGCAATTGCTGGGTGAACGCAATGGCAAGCGCGTAAAGCTTGAAAGCTTGCTGTTAGCGAAAGACGAAGCTGCTTTTTGGGCGCTCGCCGCCCACCCGCAAACCGCACAAAAAGCCCAAGGCCAAGCTTTTGCTGATTTCTTAACGCGCGTGCTCACCCACGATGCGCCACTCGCTGACCCTAAAGATGTGGCCGCGCTTTTGGCCAGCTACGCCCGCGAAGCCCGGCATCGAGTCGCCCATGCCGACGATAAAGCCAATCAGCAATTGGCAGCATTACAACTAAGCCTTGAAGCCGCGCTCGGCGTACAGTTTCAAGGGCAAGAGGGCGATGATTTTTTCCGTTCTACTTTGGTGCAAACGCTTTTTTATGGTCTCTTTGCGGCGTGGGTATTGCGTCATGAGTCGGGCAACGACGAAGCTTTTGATTGGAAAGCCGCCGCGCACGATTTACACGTGCCGATGATTTCCGCGCTGTTCGAGCAAATCGCCAGCCCCACCAAGCTCAAAGCGCTGAACTTAACCGAAGTGCTCGATTGGACGCAAGATGCGCTCAATCGCGTGGATAAAGCCGCCTTCTTCGCCAAGTTTCAAGCTGCGAAATCGGTGCAATATTTTTATGAGCCATTTCTCGAAGCCTTCGATCCGGCGCTGCGCAAAAAGCTCGGCGTTTGGTATACGCCAGAAGAAATCGTGCGCTATCAAGTGGCGCGGGTCGATCACGTTTTGCAAACCGAGCTAGGCATTGCCGATGGTCTGGCCGATGAAAATGTAGTCGTGCTCGACCCCTGCTGCGGCACGGGCGCGTATCTGGTGGAAGTGCTGCGCGTCATCGGCGAAAAACTAAAAGCCCAAGGCGCGGACGCCCTTTCTGCGCATGCCCTCAAAAAAGCCGCCATGCAGCGCTTATTTGGCTTTGAGCTATTGCCCGCGCCCTATGTCGTTGCCCATTTGCAGCTCGGTTTGCTGTTGAAAACGCTGGGCACGCCGCTGGCCGATGATGAGCGCGCAGGCATTTATTTAACCAACGCGCTCACTGGTTGGAAGCCCCTGAAAGACCCGAAAGCCCAGCTACCGTTTCCCGAGTTTCAGATTGAGCGCGATGCCGCCGATGCAGTCAAGCAAACGCAAAAGATATTGGTCATTTTGGGCAACCCGCCCTACGATGGCTACGCCAGCGTGGCCATTGAAGAAGAGCGCGATTTATCTGATGCTTATCGCAAATCAAAGCGCACCGCGCAGCCGCAGGGCCAAGGCTTGAACGATTTGTACGTGCGCTTTTTCCGCATGGCCGAGCGCCAGATTGCTGAGAATTCGCAATCGGGCGTCATCTGCTTCATCTCCAACTATTCGTGGCTCGATGGGCTCTCTCACCCGGCTATGCGCGAGCGCTTTTTAGAAGCGTTCGACAGCATTCGCATTGATAACTTGAATGGCGATAAATACCGCACCGGCAAGCTCACCCCCGAAGGCGAGAGCGACCCGAGTGCATTTTCAACGCCCAGCAATCGCGAAGGCATACAAGTGGGCACCGCCATTGCCACGCTCACGCGCACGCCGGCGCGCAAAGCAGGCGCGGCGGATGCGAAAGTGCTGCTGCGGCAATGGTGGGGCAAACATAAGCTTGCAGAGATTGGCGTATTCGCGGATTCGCTTTCACTGGCGGAAACCTCGTCCACCGGCGTTCTCTCTCCCGCAGCGGGCTCAGGTATTCTCCTTCCCCCAGCAGGCGCAGGTGTGCTCGCTCCCCCAGCGAGGGAGGGCCGGGGTGGGGGAAAGCGTAAGCCCGCGCGAGCAAATTCTGATCCCGCCACCAGCCCCCACCCAACCTCCCCCGCTGGGGGAGGAGCTTTAATGGGCGCGCCTATACCTGCGGCG
>JANMDS010000481.1:0-3202 GCA_031376405.1 Betaproteobacteria bacterium | reverse complement strand
TTTTGCACTTGCCAAGCGGGTAAATTGGCACGATGCGTTTCCTGTAGAGCAAACGATCAAGGTGCAAGTCACCGCGATTTTGTCACCGTTGCAAAGTATCGATTTCATCGCGCTGAAAGTTAAAGATGCGATTTGCGATGTGTTCCGCGAAGCCGTGGGTTCACGTCCTGATGTGGAAACTTCGCAGCCGAATCAGCGTATTCACGTATTTTTAAATCGAGATCAATGCACGCTTTATCTTGATGTTTCCGGTGAGTCGCTCTTCAAGCGCGGGTACCGTCGCGAAGGCTTAGCCGCGCCTATTCGTGAAAATTTAGCAGCGGGCATTTTGAAGTTAATTGAGTGGACCGCGGACGAGCCCCTGCTCGATCCGATGTGTGGCAGTGGTACGTTCATCACCGAAGCGCTCTTGATGGCAATGAACGCCGCGCCAGGTTTGCGCCGTCGCAATGCTTTTGAGCGCTGGACAGATTGCCCGAGCGAAGAATGGCACGCGATGAAAGATGCCGCACGTGCACGTATCGCATTGCCCGAAGGCTTGCGCTTGTACGCCCGCGACGCGAGTGCGGAGGCGGTCGCGCAGACCCGAGCCCACGTCGCTGCGCTGGGCGGTACGAGCGTGGTTGATTTCGCCGTGTGCGAAGCGCTCTCGCTCGAAGCGCCGACAAGCTCTGGCGTGATCGTAGCCAATCCACCCTACGGTGTGCGCTTGAGTAGCGAGAAAGAATTAGCCGAGCTGTACCCGCAATTCGCCACCTTGCTCAAAACCCGCTTTGACGGTTGGGAAGCCAACTTCATCACCGCAGATTTAACGATGCCATCAGGTTTAGGCTTGAAAGCCATGCGCAAAACACCTCTACGAAACGGCGCGCTCGATTGTCGCTTGTTCACCTTCCCCATTGTTGGGCGCAGCGCGCCGGAAACGACAAACGCAGCATAAATACCTGCGGCGCGAAAACGGCATTTTCTGAGAGATATCTTCCAGAAAATGCTGTTTTTGCGCCGCAGGTATAGTGCATGGATTGCGTAACCCGCGCAGAAATTCATGCCCAACCAAGATGCCCGCTTTCCCTCAATCGATGCGCTGCGCGCGTTCGAGTCCGCTGCGCGGCTGGGCTCGTTTGATCGTGCGGCAGCTGAGCTTTCCATCACCGCAAGCGCATTAAGCAAGCGTATCTCATCACTCGAACTGCTCATCGGTACGCCGCTCTTTGATCGTGCCAGCCGTGCCGTTGCGCTCACCGCATCGGGAAAAGAATATGCGGAGCAAGTCCGTAGCGCGCTCAATCAGCTCGGCTCGATTGCATTGCACACGCGAACTGCGCAAGCCACCACGCGCGTGCGGGTGTTGGCGCCACCGACCTTCGCGCGCGAAATTCTTGTACCCGAGCTTAGCGCATTTACCACCAAGAATCCGCAGCTAGAAATTGAAATTGTGGTGGCGATCCCCTATCTCAATCGGGAGATGCCGGAGGCTGACGTTACGATTCATTTCGGACCACGTAGCGCGGGCGAGCCGCTTTTGTTTGAGCCAGTATTTGCCGTCGCCGCTCCTGGGTTCGCAAAGCGGCATGGCGTAATGCAGCCAGCAGATTTAATTCGCGCAAAGCCTGCAGTGCCACGCATACGCTGCCCGCTTGAGCCGTGGGTGCCTTGGTTTGCCGGGCAGGGCATTTCAGCCCAAGAGCCTGCAAGTGGGCTAAAAGTAGTGGATTTAGGCTTGATGCTTGAGGCCGCCGCGCGGGGGCATGGCGTGGCCCTAGCGCGCACGCACATTGCTGGACGGTGGTTGCAATCGGGGGCGCTCGTGCGGCTTTTCCCCGGTGTGGAGATCCCGCCTCACGACGGGTACTCGCTTTCTGTTGAGCGCGCAAACGCGCCCGCGCTCGCGTTCGCGCGCTGGTTGCGCAGTGTGTGCAAGAAAATGGAAAAATCTTCACGCATTTCATGAAAAATATTCATCCATAACGTTCATGTAACGCTGAATAATTCGCACCTCTCAAATAAATTACTAGGTGCGTTTGTATGCCGACAATAACCAACGTTGAAGATTTGCGGCAGTTGGCGCAAAAGCGCGTGCCGAAAATGTTTTACGACTACGCCGATTCCGGCTCGTGGACGGAGCAAACTTACCGTGGCAACGAAGCGGATTTGCAGTCGATAAAGTTTCGGCAACGGGTGGCGGTTAACATGCAAAACCGCACCACCCGCACCCACATGATTGGCCAGAGCGTTGCGATGCCGGTTGCCATCGCGCCGACCGGTTTGCCTGGTATGCAGCACGCAGATGGTGAGATTTTGGGCGCGCGTGCGGCAAAAAAGTTTGGCATTCCGTTTACGCTCTCTACGATGAGCATTTGCTCCATTGAAGAAGTCGCAAAAGGTACGGATAGTCACCCATTTTGGTTCCAACTCTACGTGATGAAAGACCGTGCTTATGTGGAAAGCCTGATCGATCGGGCCAAGTCCGCAAACTGCTCCGCGCTCGTGCTTACGCTTGATTTGCAAATTTTGGGTCAACGCCACAAAGATATAAAAAATGGCCTCTCCGCGCCGCCTAAACCCACTGCGGCAACGGTACTCAATCTTCTCAGCAAACCGAGATGGTGCTGGAACATGCTCTTCGCGACGCGGCGCAATTTCGGCAATATTGTGGGGCACGTGAAAGGGGTTGAAAACATGGCTTCGCTCGGAGAGTGGATCGCCGAGCAATTTGATCCTGCCTTAAATTGGAACGATGTGGAATGGATCAAGACGCGTTGGGGCGGAAAGCTCATCTTAAAAGGCATTCAGGATAGCGAAGATGCGCGCTTCGCCGTTGAAAGCGGTGCCGACGCTCTCATCGTGAGTAACCATGGCGGGCGGCAACTCGATGGTGCGGAATCCTCAATCCGCGCCCTGCCAAAAATTGTGGCAGCCGTAGGGGGCAACATCGAAGTGCACATGGACGGAGGTATCCGCAGTGGGCAAGACGTGTTGCGCGCCATTGCCTTGGGCGCGAAAGGTACCTACATTGGTCGAGCCTGGCTTTACGGCTTAGGCGCGATGGGCGAGTTAGGCGTTACCAAAACGCTGGAGTGCATCCACAAAGAGTTGGATTTAACGATGGCGTTTTGTGGGCACACCGATATCAAAAATGTCGATCAACGAATTTTGCTACCAAACACATATCCAAGCGCTTGAAGCATCAATACCTGCGGCG
>JANMDS010000478.1:0-26108 GCA_031376405.1 Betaproteobacteria bacterium | reverse complement strand
CCACTACTGTCCGGTTAAAACCCGAATAGATTCAATTGGTTAGCGTAGTCTGGGTATTCGGTTGTGGAACGACTGCGCGCAAAGGCGCATGAAAGCTGGGTTTTCTCAAAAAGCGAGACGGACAAAATCTGTAATATTGCGTAGAGCGAAGCGTCCAAGCGCAGTTGGTATTTCGCTGTCGCAACGAGCGCGTAAGTTGCCATCGCGCACCAGATTTGGCTCTTCACTGCATTTTCTGAACGGCCCAGAAACTGCTTGATTCGCAAGTGTTGTTTGATCCACTTAAAGAACAACTCGATTTGCCAACGCCGCTTGTACAGTTGGCAAATGCTCAGAGCCGGTAGGGTAGTGTTGTTGGTCAGATAGACAAAGCTCTTTTGCGTTAACGGATCTTTGAAGCGAATGCGGCGCAAGGCGCTGGGGTACTTCGTGGAGGTTAACGCACCGATCATCGTAATGGTCTGATCGCACTTAAGGCCTAAGTGTTTAGTGCTCTGGGCAATCTGGGCAGAGTAACGGCGCTGGAATAGTAGGTTCGATTTGGCTCGGATAACAAAGAACGCCTGAGCCAAGTGAATTGAATGCAGGGCGTTGAAATCGACATAGCCACGATCCATCACGTACAACGCACCGGGTTCGAATTGAAGGAGCGAAAGCGCCTTGATGTCGTTCAACGTGGCGGGGCTTACGTGGACAAACGCAGGCACTGCACTGCGAAGATCGAGTAGCGTGTGCAGTTTTACGCTGGCGCGTAGCCTATCAAATCGGGCCCAATTGAACAAGCTTAAACACAGATCGATGGTCGTTGAGTCCAGTGCGTAGATCGTAGCGAGTTCCTCTAGCGAGGGGTCTTGTTCGCCATCGGTGTTGCGCTGTGTGTCGGGCCAGGGTGATGTTGTTGCCACCAATGGCACCATTGGCTGTGAGGTGGTGGTGTTTGCAATGCGGTAATTGCATTTGCGAGCACGGCTCAAAAGCAACAGCGCCAGCTCTTGCCAGATACGCCAATTACGCGTCTCATTGGCATCGGCCAAGGTTGATCGGTGCACCCGGTGGCGCACTCCCATGGCGTAGAGTTTGTGCTCATTGGCACCGAGGGTCAGTTCGATGTCGCGCAAGCTCTCGCGCCAAGATAGTTGCGCGAAAGCCAGGACGCGAAAGTGTTCAGCGCAGTTAAGGCGACGCGCTCTGAGATCGCCCTCATAGCGCGCAACGATGCGAGAAAAACTCGTCCATGGCACGAACTGCATGAGTTGCGCAAAAACGGTTTGGCCAGAATTCATCGGGCGCTCTCCAGTGGGTAAATGCTGGAAAGTGCCATAAAAAGCCAAAATCAGTTTCAAATCGACACCAAGCAAAATCGAGCGCTAACCCTTGTGTTTGCTCACTTTTTTGTCGCAGCTTTACGTTTTAACCGGACACTAGTGACTTTATCTCCTGAAATTTGGCAGTGAAAAGCCTGTGCTGTCCGGTTTTGCTAAACAATTACGTTTAAGGGGTGTGGGCGTGCGTTTTGTTTGCTTATTTGTTAACTTTTGCCCACATGTTTCATCGTAGTAATCCTCGTGGTATGCACTTTGGGAAGCTCGTGCGGGCTTCCCATTTTTTTGACTTAAATATGGGTCGATCAAAAAACTGCGCCGCAGGTACTTTTTTTGTACCTGCGGCGCAGTTTTGTATTGCGGGATAAAATTTTTTTATGCGTATCAGCCCCCAGCAAACCCTGATCATCCGAGCACTGGCAACTGAGCTCGCTGGCAGCGCCGCGCGGGTGTGGCTTTTTGGCTCGCGCGTGCATGATGAGGCGCGGGGCGGAGATGTTGATTTGTTGCTCGAAATCGATACCGCCGTTGAAGAGCCCGCGTTACTCTCGGCGCGGCTAGCGGCGAAAGTGTCTCGGAGCATGGGCGGGCGCAAAGTCGATGTGCTCATCAAGGCGCCAAACCTGCTGCACCAGCCGATTCACAGCATCGCACTTGCGCAAGGGGTGAGGCTTTGAAGCTCGCCGCGCCTTTGGCGGCAAGGCTCGAATTTTTATCCCGCGTCGCAGAGAAAGAATGTAAATATTTACTTGAGACCGATCGCCGATTGTTTGGCGAAGGCTTTACCGCAGAAATGGCACTCGCGTTAGAAGCAGACCCGATCTTGACCGAACGGCTCGATGCGTTTGTGAGCCGCTTTGGCAGACTCCAAGACACGGTAGGAGACAAACTCCTGCCCTCGCTTTTAGTTGCCTTGGCTGAAACCACGGGGCCGGTCATTGAAAACCTAGATAAGGCAGAGCGATTTGGTTTCATCGCCTCCGCCGACGCGTGGCTCGAAATGCGCAAGCTGCGAAACCAAATGGTGCATGAGTACATTGAGGACAAGGCAATACTCGCCAGCGCATTACGCGCTGGTCATGCATTCGTACCGGCACTAGTTGCCGCAGCCAAGCGCTGCATTGATGAAGCCAACCGACTGCTTAGCCAACCTACGTAGCACCTATTTTGTGGACAGCAAGATTTACCTCCGCCGATAGCGGTTTGCATGCCCACGCGTTGGCGCGCGCATAGAGCGGAAGAGTACCTGCGGCGCAAATTCGGCACTTTTTCTACTTTATCTCCTGAAATTTGCAGCGAAAAGCCCGAGCTGTCCGGTTTTGCAGCGCGATTACGTTTAAGGAGTGTGGGCATGCACTTTTTTGTACGTTTGTTCGCTTCCGCCCACATGTTTCATCGTAGTAAACCTCCTGGTATGCACTTTGGGAAGCTCTTGCGGGCTTCCCATCTTTTTGCTTGAAGTTATGGCGATCAAAAAACTGCGCCGCAGGTACTTTTTGTACCTGCGGCGCAGATTCATGCAAAGGGCTTCATCAACTGTTTAGCCCGCTCGGTTGCCCCTCCCAGTGGCCGCTCGTTCTGCTCTACTTTGGAGCAGGCGGGAGCGATACGGTGGGTGCTTTCTGGAATGGCGGCGTCGCGCGCGGCTGGATCGGCGCGAATGCCTTCGTGTCCGGAAACACAGTTGGATTGACCTGATTAACGACGAACGGGAAGTGATTGATGCTTCGAGCGGCGTTGGCAAGATCGACCGATGGGTGGGATTCTGCTCCAAAATTGAGCCCGATTCCGTAATGGTTAAATTCGCCGCCTTGGGATGAAATGAATCCGTAGAGAGGCTGCTGCGCTGCAGTCCCACCCGTCCCGCAAATGATCGCGCTTCGATGCGATCGACTGCCTGGGCGATTCACTTGAACCAGTGGCGTTTCGCTCACCGTTAGCCATGCAAGCGTTGAGGGATTCGAATTCGGTTGCGCCGTTAGCATTTTCATGGTTTGATTGCCGCCGCCGCTCGATACGTTCGGGTCGAAGTAGTACCCGAATTTAACGAATTGCATGTCCGACCGAATGTCGGTAGTTTTCGGCGAATGAATCACGCTAATCTTCGTGCAAAACGAGAAAAGAGAACCATCCGGGTTGGTGCGTTTCCATAAGCCACTTGCGTTTACGTTCGCGGGCGGTGGAATGTAGGGTTCCGGTCCCCCGGACACCTTGGTGCTCCCTCCGGTCTGAGCAATCGCGCCATGAGCAGCAGCAACGGCCAAACACGCGGAAAGAATTGACGGTGCACAACGCGTGCGCGTAAGTTTTGATTTCATACAATCTCCTAATCAAGTAGTGGGAATTGCTCTGCTTTTTTTGCTTCACTTAGTACGTAGGATTGAGCGAGCACCATCGCGGCAACTAACGCCATACGATCTTTGCGCCCCAAAGTAAGGTTTTCGCTGAGCGCTTTGATCAGCGCGGCTTGCGCGTGCGGTTGTGCAGTGCTATCGAGCATCACTTGATAGGCTTCGCATCGAATGCGCTGCGGGTGGCTATCGGCGCGCGTCGCGGTGCGGATCGCGCAAGACGCGCTGATACTGCTGCGCGCAAGCTCGCTCAAGCCCAGCCGGGCTTGGGCCACCGCGAGCCATTCCTTCAAGTTGGCTAATTCATTGCTCGACGCATCGAGCTCTGCATGGTGTGCGTCAAAAAAGCTTTGAAGCGTGTCGCGCGCATCTTGGGCTTCGCCCTGGCGTAGGAGCAGCTCTGCAAGCATTACCGCGTGTCGCGCCTTCCAAGTCGTGTGCGCCGAGAGCGCGGGTTCCGATTGCTCCAAGTAATCGTCTGCGTCATCGAAATTGCCTTGCGTAATTGCAATACGGGCAAGGGCTAACTGAGCCGTGGCCACGCGCATTGGGTCGCGCGATGCAAGCTCGGGGGCGAGGAGAGTTTTCGCGTCGCGTTGTGCGGTAGCGATATCGCCCGCCCGCTCGCTGGCAAATACCGCAGTGCGACGAATCGCGCTTAAATTGCCTCCTAATTCCCCCAGCGTTTCACCGCTGAGTTTCAAAACAGCGTAGGCGCGGGCTCGCGCCGCTAAGTAATCGCCCGAGTGATATTCCAAATTGGCGAGATTGGTAAGCGTACCGGCTTGATCGACGCGTCCTCGGCCAGCACCGGTTTGGTCAATCGCGATAGCTTTGTCAAACAATAGGCGCGCTTGCGAAAATTGACCTCGGTCACTCTCTACGTTTGCTGCGATGTCATATACAAAAGCAAGTTTTGCAGAAGGGTTTGGTAGAGTTTTCTGCGCGAGTGCGAGCGCTTCATCGGCAGCGATTTGGGCTTGATTCAATTTTCGTTCGAGGCGATACTGCTCAGCAATTAACCCGATATTTAATACACGCAAATCTGCCCTTAGCGCGCTAGACTTGGTGGAATCATAGATAGCCCGCAATTGCGTTGAAGCGAAGTTTCGCTCTACCGGGTCGGCACTGTTCATCAGCGCAACGCCTAGTGCAAGCCGCGCTTCCACCCTCGTGTCAAGATCAATTTGCGGGTGCGACAACACCAGCTTTTCTCGTCGACGCTGAACATCTAGATTCTTCTCGCTCAACCCAAGTCGAAAGTAAATGTCACCAATCTGCGCAAATACCTGATTGAGTGATTCAGGATCGTTCGCCAGTTCACGCTCGGCTGTAGCTAAACCGCGCTCCAATATTTCGCGCGCGGTAATCGCGTCGCCTGTCGATTGCTCCGGGTCGGCATTGGCAAAAAGTCCCGACATAAATTTCTGCGCAGTCGCCACCCGCGCCGCCTCACGATTTGCCCGCGCAGCATTAGCATTGGCCACACCCGCCTGCCAAACCGCCACGCCCGTGGTCGCCACCAACGCACTCACCGCAACCGTCGAAGCAATCACCGCCAACCGATTGCGGGCGAAGAAGCGGGTGGCGCGGTAGTTGAGCGAATCGGGGCGGGCGCGGATGGGCTGGAGTGCGCTATGGCGCTGCAAATCATCGGCCAGAGCGGTGGCGCTTTCGTAGCGCGCGCTGGGCAGCTTTTTGAGCGCTTTGGCTAAGATCGTGTCGATATCGCCTGCGAGTTGCTTTTTAAGCTGCGGGGCGCTTGCTTGCGCGGCGGTGAGGTGCGGGGCATCGAAGCTGCGGGTGGAGGCGAACGCGATGTCTTCGCTCAACACGGCCTCCTCCATTGCGCCCCGGCTATCCCGCTTGGGCGCATAGGGCGAGCAGCCGGTAAGTAAGCGATACAAGAGCACGCCCAGCGCGTATACATCGGTGGCGGTGGTGAGCTCGCCCTTGGTAATTTGCTCGGGGGCGGCGTAGCTCAGCGTGATCGCGGCGCCTGCCATTTCAGTGAGGTCGGAAGCGCTTGGTGTAGCCACCGCGCCTTGCTCGCCCGCAACGGCGTTTGGCAATAATTTTGCGACACCAAAATCGAGCAAGCGCACTTGCCCTTGCGCATCAACGAGCACGTTCCCTGGCTTTAAATCGCGGTGCAAGATGAGCCGCTGGTGGGCGAAGGCCACCGCCCGCAGCACTTGCGCGAAGAGCGCTAACCGTTGCGCGACGGTGAGTTGGTGTTCGCTGCAATAGGCATCTATCGGCAGCCCGCGCACCAACTCCATCGCGAAGTAAGGCTGGCCATCAGCGGCCACGCCCGCATCGTAGAGCCTAGCAATATTAGGATGTTCGAGCGCAGCTAAAAAATCGCGCTCGCGGGCGAAGCGCGCTTTGATATTGGCGATGCTGCCTGCGTGGGCATGCAGCCCGGGGAATTTAAGCGCCACTTCGCGCTGCAGCGCGCCCTCGACTTGCCGCGCCCGCCATACGCTACCCATGCCGCCTGCGCCCAAGCTTTCGATCAATTCATACGGGCCAATGCGTTGCCCAACGTGCCCGCTGGGCTCGGGCGCGGCGGCGCGCGCGGAAAGCGGCAGGGTCTCAAATATATCCTTGGTTTCAATGCGCTGATGCGCAGAAAGCAGCCGCTTAAGGAGTGGCGAAACTTCAGGGTATGTTTTTTCAACTTCAACCACAAACCGCGCGCGCGCATCGCCCTCAAGCGCGAGCGCTTGGTCGAGAAGCGAAAAAGAGCGGTCTCAGAGTGGGCGGTCGGCGTGCATGGCTGGCTTTGGGTTTGCGATAGAAAAGGTGCTACTGACTCAAACGGCTTTCCGGTCAAAAACCGGACAAGCGTAACGTTGAGGGTTCACAAAAAACTTACTCTTCTAGCAAAACTACGAGCGCGGCGCGCGCTTTTTCCCACTCGCGGCGCACCGTGCGCTCGGAGACACCCAGCGCCTCGGCAATCTCGATCTCTGTCATGCCGCCGAAAAAACGCATCTCAACAAGCTGCGCAAGCTCTGGGCTGACCCGCTCTAAATCTTTCAGCGCATCATGAATGGCCTCAACGTCTTCGCCTTTTTCGCAAACGCCCGCAAGCTCGGTATGCAGCGTAAGATCGGCTTGCCCGGAGCCTCGGCGCTGGGCATTGGCCTCGCGCACGCTATCAACAATGATGGTGCGCATGACTTTTGACGCGTAGCCAAAAAATTGCTTGCGGTCTTCTATTTTTAAATTTTTGAGTGCGCTCATGCGCAAAAAACACTCATGCAAAAGTGATTCGGTCGCGACGACGTTGCGCTTGTTTGCAGACCAAATGCGGGCGTGCGCGAGGCGGGCAAGCTCGTCGTAGCTTTGCGCGATTAAGCGATCAATGCTTTGTTGCGGCGCTTGCGATGCGCCCGCGATGCCGATGGTAGGTTCTTTATGCATACCATTTTCTTGTTTTGTCCCTTCACAATAATACCCACGTATTGCGCTTGAATGCGGTTTAGCCGCTACGATCGCTCACAAAAGGTGCAGTTTTGTGTCGTTTTGGAGAATCGCATGCTTTTGGCTCACTTCGCTTTTCCCATGTGGCAAATTTGACCGGACATTCAAAGCGCGCCGCAAAGCCACGGATAAATCCAAAACCCGCGAACATTAGCAATGGCTATCATTTGGCAATTCGCGTTCCATGGCGGCTTCGTTTATCAATTTTTGAGGCGATAGTTCCCAAAAATACCCGCTTTTACGCCGCAGGTATTGAGGCATAAAAATGGGATTGTCAACGCTTGCAACGCTTACGCTAAGTCGTAGCGAGCGGAACCACAATGGAACGGTGAACGCACTCGCGTGCGGTAATCCAGTTTGCTATTTCATCAAGCACGATACTGTCTTCGTAAATTTGAGAGTGACTTAGCGGCGCTGCCTGGTCTTCCGCAGAGGCAATGGATTGGTAGTGGTTCCAGCGGCCAGGGGGTGTTTCGCTGGAGGTAACGAGCGTTGTCGTGGCAACAATGCCGGTGCCAGTGCCCACTGCAAATTGCAGTAGTTTCAATAAAAATATACCGGAGAGCACGGGGAACATTTCTAAGCCATTGTCACGCATACGGTTGACGTATCTGATTGTGAGCCAAATGAGTTTCGGGTGCTCCGTAACAAGTGCACTCAAAAATTGCCGCGCTGTTTGCTTTGGTGCGTGTTCAACCACGCGCGTTTCAATATCTGTAACTTCTTGTTTGATACCTTGGTAATAGTGCGCAACACCGGTAAAGATGCTGCTTTGACGAATGGATTTCGCGATCCATCCGTTTAGAAATGACGCGAGCTGGATGATTCCGTCGGCTTCGTCGCCAGTGCGCGTGATGATGAGCGTATTGGGAATCAGCGCACTGACGCAACGCAAATCTGGAACACTGGCGATAAGTTGTGCTTCCGCCTGCTCGGCTCCGCGCAATCGCGGCGATAACGTGCGGTACGCGAAACCGCACCCGATGAGTATCGGGATGGCGGCTACATACCAGGGCATTTTGGCGAAGGCCGCGAGAGCAATCGTGCCCAGAAGCGCGGCGGCATAGCCCACGACGGGTACTCCAAGCCTGTACAAGTCTGGAAATTTACGCAGCTGCGCAATTAGAAATGGGGTGGCGAGCGTGACCAGCGAGAGCGTTTTATGCGAGGCGAAGCGCTGGGCAACCTTAAGCGCGATGTTGCCGCCATGGCTATGTCCCACCAAAACGATGTGCCGAGAGGGCGATTTTGAAATGATCGTTTCAAGGTGTGTTGAGAGCGCTTCAATGGCATTTAAACGGGAGGTAACGGTATTGGCGCCGGACCACTGCAACCGTTGAAAAATAACCGGCTGCCCACTATGCGAAAGCTGCTTTCGGATGGCTTCGCACAACGCTGAATCTTCGTTAGTCCATGTCGCATCAGGGGCGAATGTGCCGTGGATCAAAAATACAATCGTGGTAGGTGAAGCGAGTTCGGCATCGCTCAAGATCGACGACGCTCGGGCGTGCTCGCGCGAGACAAAAAGCGATTTGATGCGTCTTGTGACGTACACGACTACCCGAAAAAGAATAATCAGTGGCACGAAAACGCACGCTAACCCGCCGAAAATGAGCGCCGCTGCAACGAGACCAAAGATTGATCCAAATGGCATTGTTGGATGTTACCCAGTCCACTGCGATTTTGTGCGCCTGCGTTTGAAATGCCGGTAATTTGCTGAAAATATCTGCGGCGTATTGCGTTCTTTTTTTAAAAGATATCGCGAAGCGACAGGAGTTTGCAATACAGGATTCGCATGCGTCATACCATCCTCGCCACTCCGGCGCATGTGAGGTGTGGCGCCATGGCTGCACCTGCACAAACTAGACACAACGCTGCCGCGAAACCTAAAGTGATCATTGCCCCCTCGAATTGGCTGCATTTTGGGATGCAGTAATTTCGTAACGAACAAAAATAAAAGTGTTGTACAGGCTCGCCAAAGCACGCTATCTTGACACGATGCCTGCGAGGGCATGTGTGCAGTGCGGCAAAATGCTGCGATGCAACTCTCTCCCCGCACTACCGGCGTTCTTTACGCTGTGGTTACTCTTGCCATTTGGTCGAGCTTCATCGTCATCGCGCGCGCGATGTCTCACAAAAACCTTACGCCGTTTGACATCACCTTTGTGCGCATTTTGGGAGCGGGTGCCGTGGTGGTGCCTTGGGGCATTTGGTGGGTGCGGCAAAACCCAGGCGCACCCAACTGGCTCGGCGTTTCGCCGCTTTCGTTTAAACACACCGCCCTGCTCGGCCTCTGTGGCGCGGTGATCTATCCGGTTGTGGCCTATAGCGGTTTTTACTTCGCGCCTGCCGCCCATGCCGCGGTATTGATGCCGGGGTTTTTACCGCTATGGACGGCGCTGCTCGCGCTAGTTTTTTTGGGCACGCCCATCCCCGCGCGGCGGCGCATTGGCCTGGTGCTCATCGTATGCGGTGGCTTGCTCGTGGGTGGAGCGAGTTTGCTCAAAGCCTTCTCGGGCGGCACAGTGTGGTTCGGCGATATTTTGTTTATGTTGGGCAGCTTTTTATGGTCGAGCTACACCATTTTGCTGCGTAAACACGGCGCGGCGGCCATCCCTGCCACGATTGGCATTACCTTTTTCGCGCTGCTCACCTTTGTGCCGGTGTACGGCGCGCTTGCGTGGTTTGGCGTGGTGGCAAGCAAAATTTCGGTTGCGCCTTGGAGTGAAATTTTTTTTCAAGCCTTCGTTCAAGGCATTTTGTCGGTGATCGTCTCTGGCATCACGTTCCTCAAAATGGTGGAGCACTACGGCCCGGTGCGCACCACCATGATTACCGCTATGACGCCAGGCTTAGCCGCGATCGGTGCGGTACTATTTTTAGGTGAACCGCTGCATTGGAACTTGATATTGGGGCTCATCGCGGTCACTTTAGGAATTACGTTTGGTGTGAAGCCCAACGTCGCACTGAAGGTACGCAAGCCCTGACGCAGCCTCTGCCCCGTTCGCTCAAGGTAGTGGGCACACGTTGTCCACCCGCGTAACCACTTCAGAATTGAGAAATACTGAATCGCGGAAGATGCGTATCTTGCGTAGCCACCGCCGGTTCACCTTCACAATAGAAAACGGGGCGCTCTGCGCATCTAATTCTTAATAGCGCCGTTCCGAATAATTGGGAGGCCTAGCCGCACCAATCTTCCACATTACCTGCGGCGCAAAACAGGCCTTTTTTAAGCAATATTGTCAGAAAAATGCCTGTTTTGCGCCGCGAGTATTCCGCACTTGCGCATTAAAACCGTGCGTCGCGTCGCGAAATAGTGACTTATAAAATTATTTTGTGACTAATACGATTTAATTTGAACCAATAAGTCATATTTAACTCATAATCGCTACAAGCAAAGCGAAAACTATCCCGTTTGTGCGGCGCAACCATCTTAGTTTTAATCCCACGGAGAATACTATGTCATTGAAATCATTAACGTTACTCGCTTCCACCACCGCTGCCACGCTCGTTTTGAGCTCGGCTACGTTCGCCCAAACGATTGTTGATGTTGCTGCGGGTGCCCCACAATTTTCCACGCTCGTCACCGCCGTTAAAGCCGCGGGTTTGGTCGATACGTTGAGCAGCAAAGGCCCATTTACCGTGTTCGCCCCGACCAACGACGCGTTCGCCAAGTTGCCCGCGGGCACGGTGGAAGGTTTGCTTAAGGACCCCGCCAAGCTACGCGCGATCCTCACCTATCACGTTGTGCCGGGCGCTGTGAAAGCGGCGGATGTGAAAACGGGCATGGCCAAAACCGCCAACGGCGCTTCGTTAGCGCTGAAAGCGGAAGGCGGCAAAGTGATGGTGGATAACGCCCAAGTCATCGCAGCGGATGTAATGGCCTCAAACGGCGTGATCCACGCGATTGATTCGGTGGTTTTGCCTAAGTAATTGATTTAGCCACTGGTGGCGGCGCTACCCGCGCTGCTCACCGTGCGGCGACGCTACCCGCGCCGCCGCACTTTTTCATACTTATTTTTTTGAACGGAATAACACCATGAAAAAACTTTTTCTCGCTGCGGTTGCAAGCCTCGTTGCATCTGCCACTTTCGCTGCGCCCACACTGACCATCGGCCATGGCGACACCAGCGTAAAGCTCGACCCCATTTTTGTAAATGCGTTGACTAGCCTTAAAGTAACGCCCAGTTCCATTGGCTATTCGCGCATTCGCGATGGTGTGGCGTACTTCCCAGTTAACGATGGCGATTTTGATTTCGGTACGGCCAAAGGCGAAATCTCCCACTATGGCGGGCTGTCGTTGAAATCGGCCACGACCAACGTTGAGCTTGCAGACTTCATCATCGACACCAGCGGCGCGACGCCCGTGCTCACCGGCAAAGTGATCGTGAACGACAACTTCGTAGCCCGTTTGCCCTTGTTTGATTTGAAATTACCTGCGCTCACCCTACCGCTCGCTGCGCCAAAAAATGGCTGGGGCGCGCTCAATGTGCCGGGCGTAAAAGTCACGCTCAATGCGGGTGCTGCCGTAGCGCTCAACAATGTGTTCAAGGTTACCGCTTTCGCAGGCGGCATCCCAATTGGAGACGCGTCCGTGCGCACGTATGCGTTTGGTCATTAAGCTAATGGTATTTCTACAAAAAACGCCGAGCGATCCTCGGCGTTTTTTATAGTTGGGCATTCTTGCGCGTATCGAAGTAGGTATGCGCATTTCCCTGATTGGGATTTAGTGCGCTAAGTCCTCGGAACGCGCGGGTTTCATCAAGCTTTTTGCTCAAAACCTGCGGCGTAAAAGCGGCATATTTTGAACTTTATCTCCTGGAAAATGCCGTTTTTTTCAACGCAGCATTTAACGCACAACGCAACAGCTTGGCACATTATTTGCTAAAGTTATGAACTATACAAAAAGGGAGCGTTGCAATGAATCGGTTTATTGGTGCGGTAGCGATGGCGTTTTCAGTGTTGGCGGGCGCGGCGAGTGCGCAATCGGCGCTAGATGAATTGATGAAAAATAAAGTTTTGCGCGTGGGCATTCCCACTGATTTCCCGCCTTATGGATTCGTTACAACCGATCTGAAGCCGCAGGGCTTAGACATCGATATGGGCACGTACATCGGCGATAAGCTGGGCGTGAAAACGGAGCTCGTAGCCGTATCGAGCGCGAACCGTATTCCGTATTTGCAAACAAAAAAAGTGGATATCGTGATCTCTACGCTGGGTAAAAACGCGGAACGGGAAAAAGTAATTGATTTCGCCGCCGCGTATTCGCCGTTTTATCAAGCGGTGTTTTCTTCTAAAAAAATAATGATTAAATCCGCTGCGGATTTAGCGGGCAAATCGGTGGGTGTAACCCGTGGGGCCATTGAAGATATGGAGCTCACCAAGATCGCGCCCAACGGCACCGATATTAAGCGTTTTGAAGATAATAACGCCACCGTTTCAGCTTTTGTTTCTGGTCAAACTGCTGTGGTGGCCACGGGCGCATCCGTTGCGGGCAACATGATGGCGAAGAACCCGACGCTCGATGCCGAATACAAATTCACCTTGAAAGATTCGCCTAACTTTATCGGCGTGGGTAAAGGCGAAGATGCATTGCGCTTGAAAGTAAACGCTATTGTGGCGGCCGCAAAAACTGCAGGCGATTTGGACAAAATGGCGATGAAGTGGTTGGGCCGCCCTGCTGGCGAATTGCCAAACTAGCGTTCGTCATCCCGGCGTAGGCCGGGATCGCATTTGCTCGCGTGAAAAGCACCCACGAAAGACCTCAGTTAAGAACTTCGTTGGACTCCGGCCTGCGCCGGAGCGACAACAAACACAAACATGATCGCACTAGATTTCCCAGCCGTCTTGAGCCAATGGCCGCTGCTTGCAAAAGGCATCGCGTACACCATTGGGCTCACGGCCATTTCAGCGCTCCTAGGCTTAGGCGTAGGCGTCGTGTGTGCTTGGGCACGCGCATACGGGCCCACATGGGCGCGTTGGCTCGGTAGCGCCTATGTGGAGACCATTCGCAACACGCCCTTCATCGTGCAGCTTTTCTTCATTTTTTTCGGGCTGCCCAGCCTTGGATTAAAGCTCTCGCCTGAGCTGGCTTCGGTGATAGCCATGGTGATTAACTTAGGTGCGTATTCCACCGAAATTGTGCGCGCCGGATTAGAGGCTACACCCAAAGGTCAGTGGGAAGCCGCGGACGCGCTGGGCTTAACGCGGGCGCAAACGTTTCGTGATGTCGTGCTCGTTCCTGCGCTCAAAAAAGTATGGCCCGCACTCACGTCGCAAATCATCATCGTGATGCTCGGCTCGGCGGTATGCGGGCAGATTTCAACCGAAGAGCTTTCGTATGCAGCAAACTTAATTCAAAGCCGCAACTTCCGCGCGTTCGAAGCGTTCATTGTCGCCGCGCTGCTTTATCTCACACTTTCCGTGCTGCTGCGCCGCACACTTAATTGGTTGGGTTCAAAGTTCCTATTTGGGGGAAGATAGTGGTTGAGTTTTCCCTTTGGGACATTTTTCGCAATCTTCTCCTAGCCGCACGGTGGACAGTTGCGCTTTCGCTGATCGCATTTATCGGCGGCGGGCTCGTAGGCGCTGGCTTGCTTTGCTTGCGCGTATCGTCGAACACGTTAGCGCAAAAAGCGGTGAACGCGTATATCCAAATCTTTCAAGGCACGCCGCTATTGATTCAACTCTTCCTCATGTATTTTGGTTTGGCCTTGTTAGGCGTCAATGTTTCTGCGTGGACAGCCGCTGCTGTGGCGCTCACGCTTTACGCCAGCGCCTTTCTGGCCGAAATTTGGCGCGGCTGCGTGGAAGCCATCCCGCGCGGGCAGTGGGAGGCTGCAAAAAGCTTGGGGCTTAATTTTTCGCAGCAATTACGAGATATTATTTTTCCGCAAGCGCTCAAAATTGCCGTGCCACCCACCGTAGGATTTTTGGTACAAGTAATAAAAGGTACTGCGCTGGCTTCGGTGATCGGTTTCGTGGAGCTCACCAAAGCTGGACAAATGATTACCAACGCTACGTTCAAACCGTTCATAGTGTTTGCCTGTGTGGCGTTGTTGTATTTTGTGTTGTGTTACCCCATCTCCGCTTGGGCGCGGCGCTTAGAAAGAAAATTAAATGTCCGCCGATAAACCTCTAATAGCGCTCGAAGCGGTCCGCAAAAGCTTCGGTAAAAATGAAGTATTAAAAGGCATTGATTTGTCGGTGGCCAAAGGCGAAGTCATCGCGCTCATCGGCAAATCCGGCTCCGGAAAAAGCACACTGTTGCGCTGCATAAACGGGTTAGAGACGCACGAAGCGGGCACGATTACCGTTGCTGGAAAAACAGTGAACCACGCCGATGCGGTCGCGCTGCGTGATCTGCGGCAAAGTGTGGGCATGATTTTTCAAAGCTTCAATTTATTCCCGCATCTGACCGCTGGAAAAAACGTAATGCTCGCACCTATGCGTGTGAAAAATATTGCACCGAAATTGCTTGAACCGATTGCAAGGAAGCTACTTGATCGCGTGGGATTGTCCGATAAGTTTGATGCCTTCCCCGACCAGCTCTCCGGCGGGCAGCAACAGCGGGTCGCCATCGCCCGCGCGTTAGCCATGGAGCCGCAGATTTTGCTCTGCGACGAAATTACTTCAGCGCTCGACCCCGAACTAGTCGGTGAAGTGTTGCGGGTAGTCGAAACCCTCGCCACCGAAGGCATGACGCTCTTAATGGTGACCCACGAAATGGGCTTTGCCAAGCGCGTAGCGAATCGCGTGATTTTCATGCACGCCGGGCGGATTCACGAAAGTGGCACACCGGCAGAAATTTTCGGAACGCCAAAAACACCTGAGTTGCAACAATTTTTAGGTGGATTGATGGCTTGATCTCCTAACAAAACCTGCGGCGCAAAACGGGCTTTATTTGAACTTTATCTCCTGGAAAATGAGAACATTTCAATGTGGCACGTTACGGATTCGTCAAAACACAACACACGATCCTTCAGTTTATGGAAACCTAATTTCTGACCGCCCCGCTGCGTTAGGAAATCGTCTCGCTGTAGCGTCTCTGAACAAAAAAACCGCTGCCACAAAATCGGTCATTATTAAACGCGCGTTGCTAGAGTATGCTTTCCACAGCCAAGAGGCCGCTGTTGGCGGGCTTTTTGCACTGGGTGAACAACAGTTTGGAAAATTCGCTACGGCGGGCAGCGCAGTCCACAGAGATTAAGTCTATAGTTCGCAGCAAAATCAATGAAAAACGTACTCGCCGATAGCGGCCCATTCGACGCGCTCTTTAATCTGCGGAACAACTAACACGCGCAAGCCATCGCGAACTTTCGTGCCCACGGCGCTGGGCTTAGGCCCTCAACGACGTGGGAAGTAATTTCGGAACTGACGGTCTTCCTCGATTTCAGTGCCGCTGCTCAGGGCAATTTTCTAGATTGGTTGCATCGCGGGCATAAAGCCAACCGCATCTCAATCGCTTCCTTTACCGCCGCCGATTTGCCAACGCTTTCAAAGATATGCGCAAATATGCCGACCGCCCATGGACTTAGCCGATGCATCGCTCGTTCACCTTACACACCAAACCGAGATCACCGACATTATCAAGAGTGATCGTGCAGATTTTGCGGTTTATCGGACTTCAAAGCGCAAGGGGTTTCTGAATGTGTTTGCCTAGCATCCCAAATGTACATGTGCTATTATTTGTACAAGTAGTGAGAGAAACCGTCATGAAAATAATCAATTTTTCGGATGCACGCAACAACCTCAAAGGCATCATTGATCGCGTGGTGGAAGATGCGGATTACACTGTCATCGCACGACGGGACGCGGCTAACGCTGTGATCGTCTCGCAAGAGTATTTTGATAGTTTGATGGAAACCGTGCATTTACTTAAAGTACCTGCAAACGCCGCGCACCTTCAAAAGTCCATCACGCAATACAGACAAGGCAAAGCGAAGGCGCGAACACTAACTGCTGCCGAATAACGCCCCAATTTTCCGACAATGGTGAAATCTTTAGCGCAAGTAGCGTTCACGCATGCCGCCTGGCAAGACTACGTGTGGTGGCGAACGCAAGACAAGAAAACCCTGCGCCGTATCAATCAACTCATTGAAGCCACCTTGCGCGAGCCTTTTTCCGGCATTGGTAAGCCTGAGGCGCTACGCGAAAATTTAAGTGGATTCTGGTCGCGCCGGATTGATGAAGCGAATCGGTTGGTGTATGCGACGGAAGCGGGCCAGATTGTTTTGATTGCTTGTCGGTATCATTACTCCTGACGGAGTGTGGCGAAACCGATCATAGTGCATCTACGTTTGTGATATCCTGAGAAAGTCTGTTGGAGACCTACGAATTTTTCGGAGAGTTATCGCCCCAACGACCTATATAGGAAAAAACATGAAACTTGCAAAAAAGGCAGTAGCTCCATCTCTCGTGCTACAGATTCACAACGTACGTAAAGTTACCAGCCCAGAAGATCTAGATGAGGGTCGGCAGGTTTACTTTGGGCAGATGCCTCTTGCTGAGATCGTAAAACTACCCACTCACGAAAATGTGCGCGGCTACCTAGTTGAAGCCGAAGGCAAAAAGCGTCGAGCATCCACACAGGTGCATCGCGCTATCCGAGAGACGCTAAAGGAGCAGCCCAGCAGATTCACCGTGTTGAACAGTGGAGTTGTGATTGTCGCCACTAGCAGTGAACTGAACGAAGCGTCTCGAACAATTAGCCTCACGTCGCCAAGTATTATTAACGGATCTCAGACTCAAGGGGTTGTTAAGGACTTTTTGAATGACGGCTTTTCAGTCCACGGTGTTCATATCAAGTTCGAAGTAATTGTTTGCGATGATGATGACTTGGTGGCAGACATTTCCATCGCGCGAAACTTTCAGAACGATGTACAACTGATCTCTATCGCTGGCAAAAAAGGCGAGTTAGACGAGTTGGAGTCGGCACTGAAAATTAAGCACCCACATCTTAAACTTCAGAAATCGGAGACACAGCGCCCCGCTGACGAAACTGGCTATGTCAATACGGAAAAACTTCTCCAGGTCATTGCTGCTCTTCTTCCTCCCCAGCTCTGGTGGAAGAGAAATTCCGAATATAACAAGTCCTACACTTATAGCGCAAAGGCAACTTGCCTAAAGGACTTTCGCAAAATTTACGAAGCCAAATTAGAAGGTGATCAAGAGCTATCCGAAGTCTATAGATTTTATCTAGACGTAGCGCCACAAGCTTACGAGTTATACGCAGCGTGGAAAGAACACCAAGGGTTTAAGGGAACAGGGCTTCGCTCCATTGAGCGGGAAGGAGCCGAGATTCGCGAGGTTCCGGACGGAATTGTCTTCCCAATTCTGGCGTCGCTAGCGCAATTTGCAACAAAGAAAAGAAGTGGCTGGCTAATAGAACAACCCACCGAGCTTGACGACACTGAATTGATTCAAAGTGCGAAACGTGCATATCAAGAGATTGCGAAGAGCAAACCCGAAATCATGGGTAAGACGCGTGCGTGCTACAGTCAGTTAGATCAAATTACTTCGATTTACAAGAAGCTAGTTAAGTAAAGCGAGGGCAAATCGGGGGAGTCACATACTCCTCCGATACTCCCCCCCCACCTCAAACAACGCGTCCGTAATTTGCCCCAACGAACACACGCGCACGGCTTCCATCAATTCCGCAAACACATTCCCACCATTCATCGTGGTGAGCTTTAATTTGCTCAATACCTGCGGCGCAAAATCGGCATTTTCTGAGTGAAATCTCCCCAATCTTTGCAGTTGCGATTGCTTTTCTTCTTCGGTCGAGCGGGCGAGCTCGAGCGTTTCGGGCACTACATCGCCGCTGGGGTTACGGAAGGTATTGACACCGATGAGGGGCAGCGTGCCGTCGTGCTTTAGGTGTTCGTAGTGCATGGATTCATCTTGAATCTTGCCGCGCTGGTAGCCCGTTTCCATTGCGCCCAACACGCCGCCGCGTTCGCTAATCGCTTCGAACTCTTTCAACACCGCTTCTTCCACCAGATCAGTCAATTCATCGATGATGAATGCGCCTTGATTGGGGTTTTCGTTTTTTGCTAAGCCCCATTCGCGGTTGATGATGAGCTGAATAGCCATGGCGCGGCGCACGCTCTCATCCGTAGGCGTAGTAATCGCTTCGTCGTAGGCGTTGGTGTGGAGGCTGTTGCAGTTGTCGTAAATGGCAATCAGCGCTTGTAAGGTGGTGCGGATATCGTTGAACGCAATTTCCTGCGCGTGCAGGCTACGGCCGCTGGTTTGAATGTGGTACTTGAGCTTCTGGCTGCGATCGTTCGCGCCGTATTTATCACGCATCGAAACGGCCCAAATGCGGCGGGCCACACGCCCGAGAACGGTGTATTCTGGGTCCATGCCGTTGCTGAAAAAGAAGCTTAAATTATGTGCGAAATCGTCTACGCTCAAGCCCCTAGCGAGGTAGGCTTCAACGAAGGTGAAGCCGTTTGATAGCGTGAAGGCCAGTTGCGAAATCGGGTTTGCGCCCGCTTCGGCGATGTGATAGCCACTAATAGATACGGAATAGAAATTGCGCACTTTGTTGCGCGTGAAATATTCCTGAATATCGCCCATCACTTTCAGCGAAAACTCTGTGGAGAAGATGCATGTGTTTTGCCCTTGATCTTCTTTCAAAATATCGGCTTGTACTGTGCCACGCACGTTTTCAAGCGTCCACGCTTTGAGTTGTGCCGCTTCATCGGCATTCGGTTTCCGATTATTTTTTTGCTCGAACTTTGCAAGCTCGCGGTCAATGGCGGTATTCATAAACATCGCGAGCAGCGTGGGCGCAGGGCCATTGATGGTCATGGAAACGCTGGTGCTTGGGCTCGTTAAGTCAAAGCCATCGTACAGCACTTTCATATCGTCCAACGTGGCAATGGAAACGCCTGAATTGCCCACTTTGCCATAAATATCTGGCCGCACCGCCGGATCGTTGCCGTAGAGCGTTACGCTATCGAAGGCGGTGGAAAGTCGCTTTGCGGGCATGCCTTCGCTTACTTTTTTGAAACGACGATTGGTGCGGAACGGATCGCCCTCGCCTGCAAACATGCGCGTCGGGTCTTCACCCTCGCGCTTGAAGGGAAACACGCCAGCGGTGTAGGGGAACGCACCGGGGACGTTTTCTTTCTGCAACCATTTCAAAATCTCGCCTTCGTCTTCAAACTGTGGCAGCGCTACTTTTGGAATGCGCGAGCCCGAAAGTGATGTAGTGGTCAGTGCGGTGCGCAGCGTTTTATCCCGAACTTTGGTGATGAGTTCGTCTTGCGAATATTGGGCCCTGGTGCTTGGCCATTCATCGAGCAATAACTTTGCTTCGGCACTAAGCGCATCGTTGCGTTGGGCGATGAGCTCATCAATTGCGTGGCGGGCTTTATCCTTATCGGGCTTGGCTTCATGGAGCATGCGCACGGCGGCGCGCAATTGCTGGCGCTCACGGGCGAGCTTCACCTGTTTTGCGCTTCGTGTGTGATAACCACGAACCGTCTCCGAAATTTCGGCAAGGTAGCGCGTGCGCTGCGGCGGGACGATCACTTGTGTGCTTGAGGAAGCGCGAACAGACGATTTGGGCAAAATACCTGCGGCGCAATTAAAGCCCTTTTTGCGAATAATCTCCACAATACCCTGGTACAGCGCAGTAACACCATCGTCAGAAAACTTTGAGGCCATCGTGCCGTACACCGGCATTTCTTCCGTTTTCACGCTCCACATTTCTTTATTGCGCTGCACTTGCTTGCGCACATCACGCAGCGCATCTTGCGCACCTTTGCGATCAAACTTATTGATCGCGACGAAATCGGCGAAATCAAGCATGTCGATTTTTTCAAGCTGCGAAGCCGCGCCGAACTCTGGAGTCATTACGTAGAGAGTGGTGTCCACGAATTGAACGATGGCCGCATCGCCTTGGCCGATACCCGACGTTTCTACGAGAACGATATCGAACCCGTGTACCTTGCAGGCCGCAATCACGTCCGGCAAGGCTTTGGAAATTTCGCTACCGGCCTCACGTGTCGCGAGTGAACGCATGTAGATGTTTGGGTGACTGATCGCGTTCATGCGAATACGATCCCCGAGTAGCGCGCCGCCGGATTTGCGCCGTGAGGGGTCAATCGAAATCACCGCAATTTTGAGCGCGTCGTTTTGATCGATGCGAAAGCGGCGAATCAATTCATCGGTGAGCGAAGATTTGCCCGCCCCACCAGTACCGGTGATGCCGAGGGTCGGTGTGGCGATGCGGCTTGCGCTCACGCGCAGCGCCGCTACCTCTGAATCGGGTATTACGCCGAGCTCAATGCGTGTAATTGCGCGAGCAAGCGTGAGATAGGCGCCACAGTTTGGAGAAGTAGGTAATTTGGATAGATCGTGATCGCACGACGAAACAATCTCGTTAATCATCCCTTGCAGGCCCAGCTTCGCGCCATCTTCGGGCGAAAAAATACGGGTAACGCCGTACTCGTGCAGCGCACGAATTTCTGCGGGCACGATCACACCACCGCCGCCACCGAACACTTTGATATGCCCCGCCCCAGCCTCACGCAGCATGTCAATCATGTATTTGAAATACTCTACATGCCCGCCTTGGTAGGACGAAATTGCGATGCCGTGCGCATCTTCTTGCAAGGCTGCATCCACCACTTCTTTTACACTGCGGTTATGCCCTAAATGAACCACCTCACAGCCTGTGCTTTGCAAAATACGACGCATGATATTGATCGCTGCATCATGGCCATCAAAAAGTGCGGCAGCGGTAACAAAGCGTACTTTGTTCGTGGGGGTATATACGAGGGGTTTGGTGTTCAAGTTGCTCATAGACGCAGCATAAAATCGTGGTGAATAGCGCACAGTAGCGGAAGTTGACGTTAACGTCAACTTGGCATCATTTTGACCAACCGTTCACCAAAGCTTTACACACGGCCCACGATACAAAAACTTCTCAGGCAAGGCAGCGATTTGCGTGCCTTTTTCTTCAATCGTTACGCCTAAAAACGGTATGCTTCCTAACACCGTTTCCGCAGTGCCTTGCATGGCAAGGGTGGCTTTGCCCGAGGCGGGAATGCTGCCCAACGCCAATGGTGCGCCTTCCTTCGGGATAGCCCACAGGCGCAGCTCCTGATTAGCCGCGAGTGTTGTTGTGGTTAGCACCTTAATTGAGAGCTCCTTTCCGTGGCGCGGCGCGGAAATTAGCATCGCTCCCCGGCTATCTTGCGCAGAAAGTACAGCCACGTACGATTGCGGTAATCCGCCCATGCTGGCTACCGGCGGCGCGTTACGCTGCTGCAAAATCGGCACAATCGTGAACGTCGCGAACGCCATTGCAGCGCCGGTGGCGAGCAAGCTTAAATTTCCAAAAGAAAACCAACGGGTGAAGAAAGACGGATTGCTGTCGATGGCGCTTTTTTGGGAGATAAATTCAGATTTGTGCTCATTTTGCGCCGCAGGTAGTGGCGCCGGGAGCGCTTTCGATTCAATCTTCTTCCATAAATCGGATGGTGGTGCGCGGTACGGCAACGCTTCGGCCATCGGTATCAATCTGCCTTGCCAATGCGCCACCGCAAACCGCGCGGATGGATTTTGCAAAAGGATGCGCTCAAAACGTTTTCGGGTGAGCGCACTCATCGTGCCCAACACGTACTCACCTGCGAGCTTTTCGAGTAGCACCGGTCTGTTGTAATTCATGCGCTTGCTCCCGCGTAGCCTGCCTCCTGCATGCAGCGCGCAAGCCGCTCCATCCCACGGCGCACCCACGATTTAATCGTGCCCAATGGCTGCGACAAGTGCTCGGCCAACTCCGCATGCGACATACCATGATAAAACGCCAGCGCAATGGATTGCCGCTGCGATGATTCCAGCGCGTTCATGCACGTTTCAATGCAATGCCCTTCCATTTTCGCGAGCATGTTTTGCAAAGGCGTGCGCATCGATTCATCAATCGGGTCGTAAATCAGGTCGCCCTGGCCTGGCTCTTCCCCGGGCATCGAGAGCGACACCGTTTCGTCTTGCGCGCGCAATACATCAATCGAGCGATTGCGGGTGAGGCTAATCAGCCACGTCATTGGTAAGGCTTGCGCAGGTGAATAGTCCGCCGCTTTGTTCCAAACGTTGAGGAAAACGTCTTGCACCACTTCATCAGCAAGCTGCGGCCTACGTACGATGCGCAGCGCCACGGCATACAAGTGCCCCCCAATTGCATCGTAGAGCATCTTCAGCGAAGGCTCGTTTTTCACAGCGATGCGGGCTAAAAAACCAGCCACTTCGTTTTGCTTTGCCTGCGAGATTGCCATGATGCTCCCTCCTTATTTATCAATTCGTGCCACCGCGCGCTCTAACGCAACGGGTGCTTTGGCTACTTTTGCAAACTCTGTTTGTATGGCCTCCAACGAGGGCAGGCGCACGTCTTCAAAATCGCCCCAACGAAGCGGTGGAGGCAGGCCGTTGTAAACCTCTCGCGGCGCAAGCATGCAGCCGATGGCCCGTTGCGTCGCGCCCGCTTGCGCGTCGATCTTGAACGCGCCTGCGCCCGGTAGTGAAACGGTTTGCCCGAACTCCACGCGCGGGTCTTGCACGAAACGGTTCGGGTAAATGCGCTGCAGGGCGCGCGTTTTCGCATCCTCGGCGTAACAATAGAGATAACCCGTTGCCGTGGTGATCACGTTGAGCGCAATCGCATCCCCCGCGCGGTAGCTGGCCTTGTCAAACACAAGTGTCAGCGGCGAATTACTCTCCGCGTTTTGGGAGACCGCTTTATCTTCACGTTTTGGTTCTGCTTTCACAACGACTGTAAAAGGTGCGTCTGGCGCTTGTGGCACTGGCGCTGCCAAAAAGGTTTGAAAGAAAGCCCGATCTAGCTTTGTATCTGCTGGCAGCTTAACGCCCATTTTGTACGCCAACAGTGCACTTTCAAATTCTTTACTGATCTTGCCATCGAGCGGTCCGTCAAAAAAGCCGCGTGCGCGCAGATGCTCCTGAAAAAATTGCCTTCGCTCGGCTTCAGTACGCATTCCAAAAAACCAATCGTCAATTTCCCGCTTCACTTCAGTATGTTCGAGGCTCAATCCCAAACAAGTCCAATACGGAACGCGGGTGAGCTTGCCAACCACTTCAATGCCTGCAAGCTCCACCATATTTCGCACCGCCTGCGCGCTACCTTCGGAGCGATTAATAGCGAATGAAAACGAAAGATTGGCCTTATTGATCCTGGCAAATCCATCGCCTGCACTGGCCTCTTCCTTGCCAAGCGCCACCGTGTTGCGCGATGTAACGCCAGGTACGAGCGCCAGGTCTTTGGTACGCACAATGCTGGAATCGAACCCCAGCACAGACACCTGCGACGTTTTGCCCGCACGCACGCCGAACAAGCCTTCTATAACCGCGCCGAACGTGCCTTGGCGCTTGAGTAGTTCCTCATCAAACTGGGTAATTGAGCCGCGCAAATCAAACTCTGGGATGGCAGAGAATTGATTGAGTTTCTGCGCCTGCTGCAGCAGTTGCATAACGTTTTGGTTATCGCTGCCAAAGGTTTGCAAGCGTACCGATCGGCTACGCCGCGTCATGTCCGACACTGCGGAAACCATCATGTCGCGCGTGCCCGCACCAAGCTTGCGGGAATTATCTTGAAACTCCTCCATCATCATGGTTACGTCGCGCACGCCATAGTCGAAAAGCAATTGATCCATGCAGCGTAGACCATCTGAAAAATTCGTTGCGTTGCGTTGTGGCGCTGCTTGCGGGCCCACGCGGATTGCGGCGAGCTCGGTATCGGTGCGACGGTCGATGGGAGCAGCACAGGCGATAAGAAGCATCGGAACAAGAACAGTTGAGAGAGTGCGGTGCGGTTTCATGGCTGGCATCCAAAGTGTGGAATGTTTTCGCGTCGACTACTGTTGTAATCGACGCTTCGCTTCATTTGGATTTAAGGGGCTTCCACTAAAAGTGGCGATACGGCACGTTGTACGATTCGCTTGTATTTGTCCGTTGCTCCGGGCTGGGTCGTATCAAGCCGCCAACGTTGGCCAACCACCTCACCATCTGCTACACCGCGAACGTATGATTTTCCATTACGAAAGCCATTTTGAGGAGCGTATTCATAGTCAACACCGTCTTTGAATTTGAATACTTCGGCGGTCGTTGCTGCGTAATAGTCACCGCCATTGTGGTTGTTGACTGGAGCGCGGCTAAACGAGTTTATGTTCGAGGTTGCCGTCATTGAAATACCGCGATTTAGGCAAATATGGCCGGCAGTTGAATGATTGAGTTTTGTGTCGCCGGCATCGCAGCGCACTTCCTGTATGCGTGCTCCAATTGTTGTTTCCGAAGTGATCTCAAGTCCCAATGGTGTGCGGGTAGTGCACAAATCTGTTTCGGCGGGGTTGAGTCCTCGCGAGAGCGCCACATACCGTGGAAAATTTGGATTAGCGCAAGTCACATCGGCGAAGTGAGCAGTTGGGACTGCACACGCCAATAATTCTGAACGGAACGTTGAATTTGCACCGTTAGGACACTTCGCGACTTTTGCCGGCGTAAAGAAGAGCGGTGGAAGCGGTCCCCGCACGATTTCGCCTCGAAAACCAGGTTGAAAATCACGCACGTCGAGCGCGCTATGAGCCGCGCCGGTAGCAAGTGCGGCAAGAATTGCGGAAGCTAAAGTAATTTTGGTTGCGTTTTTCATGATAAATCTCCAGAAGTAAAAAGTAAGTAAGTTGGGTTGCTCAGTGCGTTTGGCGTTTCACAATCATTTCGTTTCATCGCCTCACACCCCTGATACGTGCCGCGTTTCGATTTGGATGCAGCCAATCCAAAACTTTTTTATTGTTTTCATAAAAATTGACATTCAACATAAAAATCAATGCTTTACGAACATCCTCCATGCGAGAAGCCCGCTGCATCACTACAATTGCGGCATCGTTCACTTAGGTACAAACGTGTTATGAAGGCTTTTCATCTCATTTCTAAATGTGCATTAGCATTTCTTGGCATTAGCGCGCTGGCCACCACTGCGATTGCGCAAATGCCGTGGCCCACTAAGCCTGTGAAACTCATCGTGCCCGCACCGGCAGGTAGCTCGCTCGATTTAATCGCACGGCTGCTGCAAGAGAAGTTGAAAGACAAATGGGCGCACCCGATCGTGGTGGAAAATAAGCCAGGGGCAAGCGGTATGTTGGGTACTGACCTCGTGGCGAAATCAGAGCCCGATGGGCACACGATGGTCATTGGTTTCGGCGCACCGATCTCAACTGCGCCGATGCTCTATAGCAAGATGGCGTATAGCCCGACCAAAGATTTAACGCCGGTGGTGATGACCACCTCGCAGGCGAACGTGCTGGCGGTGAACGCGAACGTTCCTGCCAAAAATGTGCCTGAATTTGTTGCGTGGGCAAAAGCGCAAGGCGGTAAGATGAATTATTCCTCGCTCGGCCAAGGCAGCTCCGCACACCTAACTATGGAGCTTTTTCTAGATGCAGCGGGCGTAAAGGCCACGCACATTCCCTTCAACGGTTCACCGCCTGCCGCGCTCTCCGTGGCGCAAGGCGATGCGCAAGCAACCTTTATGATCGCGCCCGCACTGTTGCCGCATGTAGCCTCGGGCAAAGTCAAGATGTTGGCGGTGAGCACACCTAAGCGCACGGAGGACGTTCGGCTTAAAGATTTGCCAACTCTGATGGAAAGTGGATTGCCCACGGTTACGTCCATCGCATGGAACGGTTTATTTGTACGCGCAGGTACACCGGCGAATATCGTTGCGAAGATCAACGCAGACGTTAACGCGGCACTTGCAGATAAAACCGTAGAAGAAACGCTTTCGAAGGCGGGGATGGACACCACCGGCGGCACACAAGCGGACTTCCAGAAATTGCTTGATGCCGATGCCAAACAGTGGGCTGCTGTTATTCAGCGCTTAGGTGTGAAGCTCGATTAAAAGCATGCAATACCTGCGGCG
>JANMDS010000596.1:0-15825 GCA_031376405.1 Betaproteobacteria bacterium | reverse complement strand
GGCAGATTGGTTGGAGAAATAGCTAGGTATTTAGGTAGCAGAAGTGGAACTTTAACTTTTTACTGAAGGAAACGAACATGAATAAATCTTTAAGAATGAGCACGTTATTAATTGCGGCTTTTTTAACCGTGGCAAGCACTGGCTGCGCTGTTATGCGAAACCAAGAAACGGTTGGCGCTTACGTGGACGACGTTGGGATCACGACTTCTGTTAAGGCACGCTTCGTCGACGATAAAACAGTTGATGCCAGCGCGATTAGCGTGGAAACACTTAACGGTACCGTACAGCTTTCAGGCTTTGCCAAGTCTACCTTGGAGCGCGCACAAGCTGAATCGATTGCCCGTCGCGTGGCAGGCGTAAAGATGGTGCGAAACGACATTATCGTCAAAGGGTAGGTCAATTGCAATTTTGCGTTGTTAGAAAAACTGGTTATGCACGGGAGTGAACGCGCGTACCATTAACATGAAAAGGAACGACCATGAACTGGGATTCAATCGAAGGCAACTGGAAGCAACTCAAGGGAAACGTACTCGAGCAGTGGGGCAAGCTCACGGATGACGATTTCGATGTAATCGAAGGTAAGCGTGAACACTTGGCAGGACGAATACAAGAGCGCTACGGCATAGCGAGGGAAGAAGCAGAAGACCAAGTGTCGAAGTGGGAAAACACATACTCAACGGACTGGCTCCGTACTGGGCTGTAATTGTCAATCGTTGGGCAATTCCCCAGTCGATTCACGTGCGCAGTACAACACGGTTTAGTGAGCTGGGCCACAACGCCGATGAGCCCAAAGCGCGCTTTGGGCTCGACCAATGTGACGGGCGCATCGGTGCTACTGCGACTTAGCATCGTGTCGCATTCCCAATCTCCGATTTGTGCGCTGCGCGCAATGTGCGCGGGCTGTTGGTTAAGAGGGCGTGTGTTGGGCAAACGCCTGCGGCGCTCGGCGCTGTGCGCCCTAAGTCGGCGCGCGCTTTTGTTATCTCAGGTGGGTGTACATCATGCCACCGTCTAACCTGTTGGCGTAGATGCGCAGGTATAACGTTTCGTGACTAATGGGCAGTTACGAGGTGATTTGCTCAGCGGCGATGTTTGCGTCTCCGAAGCAAATCAAGCGCCTTGCCTAGTTCGGGCGGTGCGTGCGTTTTTGCGTTGCGACTCGCCCTATCACGCTTGCGCTTTGATGTGCGGGCTTTCTGCGCGGTAGCGACCATCGTAGCCAGCGTTGCCGTTCGCTTCCGAGAATTAGTCCACTTTTGCCGCCCGCTTACAGCGGCTATTTCGGTTACGCCGCGCTTGGCCCCGAACAAACGCTCAAGTTGATATCTTTCTGCGTCGCTGAAGTGTTGGTGGCTCAGAGCTTTCTTTGGCTTGCAGGTCTAGAAGCCGAGACCTCTCCTTCATCCTCAGCGTCTTGCCTGCCTTGCGGATGGGTCAGGGTTGCGTCTCGTGTGCGAATCCACCGACGATATCGCCCAAAAAGTGCCGTTTTTGCGTCGCAGGTTTGGATAGAATGCGTTCGCAGTAAACTCGTCGTCATTGCGGAATAACCCTCCGCCAGATTCAGGATAGATGCTGCGATGCTGCGCTTAACCGAACTCAAACTCCCGCTCAATCACGCTAGTGCGGATCTTGAAGCGGCGATGCTTTTGCGCCTAAAACTCACGCGCACGGAGATTGAAAAATTCACCGTATTTCGTCGTGGCTACGATGCGCGCAAGAAAAGCGACATTTTCTTGGTCTACACCTTGGATATTGAAATGTCGTCGCAAAGTGAAGCGGCACTTTTTAAACGTTTTTCGAACGACCCGCATATTGCACGCACGCCGGACATGGTTTATAAGCCGGTGGGCAATGCTTCGCAATCCCAAACAAAAAAGGCCCGCCCGATTGTGATTGGCTTCGGACCGTGCGGAATTTTTGCGGCGCTCGTGCTCGCGCAAATGGGCTTTCGGCCGATTATTTTGGAGCGGGGCAAGGTGGTGCGAGAGCGCACGAAAGATACCTGGGGCTTATGGCGCAAACGTGAGCTGCATCCCGAATCGAACGTGCAGTTCGGCGAGGGTGGGGCGGGCACGTTTTCCGATGGTAAGTTGTGGAGTCAGGTGAAAGACCCGAAGCATTACGGTCGCAAAGTGATCGATGAGTTTGTAAAAGCGGGTGCGCCGGATGAAATCACCTACGTAAGCAAACCCCACGTGGGTACGTTTCGCTTGGTGAAAGTGGTGGAAGAAATGCGTGCGACGATTACAAAACTTGGTGGTGAATTTCGCTTTGAATCGAAGGTAAGCGATCTCAATATTGAGTGCGGGGAGGTGCGCGGCGTGGTGTTAGAAAGCGGCGAGACGATTGATACCAACCATGTGGTACTCGCGATTGGCCACAGCGCACGGGATACGTTTCAAATGTTGCACGCGCGTGGCGTGTACGTGGAAGCAAAGCCGTTTTCAATTGGCTTTCGAATTGAGCATCCACAAGGCTTGATCGACCGCGCGCGCTTCGGCGATTTCGCGGGCAATCCGATTTTGGGCGCGGCGGATTACAAGTTGATTCATCACGCGAAAAATGGCCGCAGCGTGTACAGTTTTTGCATGTGCCCAGGCGGTACAGTGGTGGCCGCCACGAGCGAACCGGGTCGGGTGGTGACTAACGGAATGAGCCAGTATTCACGCAACGAACGCAATGCGAATGCGGGGATCGTGGTGGGCATAACGCCGTCAGACTACCCTGAACACACGTTGGCGGGCATTGATTTTCAGCGCGCGCTGGAGAGCAAAGCATTTGAGTTAGGCGGCGGTAATTACAACGCGCCGGGGCAGTTGATTGGTGATTTTTTGGCGGGCAAAGTGAGTACGCAATTCGGTAGCGTACTGCCTAGCTACAAACCGGGCGTAACGCTCACCGATCTCGCCGCAGCGTTGCCCGAGTATGCGATTACCGCAATGAAAGAGGCGCTTCCCGCGTTCGATAAACAGATTCGCGGATTCGCGATGAGCGAGGGCGTGTTGACCGGGGTCGAAACGCGTACGAGTGCGCCTATTCGCATTAAGCGCGACGACGAAACGCTACAAAGTTTAAACACGCGTGGGCTCTTCCCCGCGGGCGAAGGCGCGGGCTACGCGGGTGGGATCATGAGTGCAGGCATTGATGGCATTCGTGTCGCCGAAGCGGTTGCGAAGTCCATTCTCGGGTAAATACCTGCGGCGTAAAAACGGCCAGTTTTACAACTTATCTGCCTAAAAAATGCCTATTGCGCCACGGTGTGAAATGGTTTAACCAAGCGAATTTTCGTTCCGTTAATCTGGGTGAGTTCGCCGCTCCAAACTTGCTTGTAAAGCTTTTTTAAGTCTTTGCGGTCATCGGCGGTTAGCTTGCTTTTGTCGCCGTAGTTCATGATGGAAAACGCTTTGTGTTTACCAAAAATTTCACTCGGAAAATCCGCTTCAGAAAGCTTCGCGAAGAAGTGCCGCAAACCGAATACGTGCCCAAACTCGTGCGCTAAGGTTTCTACTTGCTCGAGGGCAGATTGCTCAAACATTTTTGGAAATATTTCTAGCTCGTGGCGGCCACCATCTGGGAAAAACGCGCTGGCTAACACGCAGCCGGAATTGTTACAGTCGTCGAAGCTGTTCACCACGATTTCAAAATCCCACAAATCGGTGTTCTTTACGAACTTGATGGGCACTGCATCGCCCCAGGCTAGGAGAGCTTTGCCCATGACGAGCTCTACCGCTTGCATCACGGCGCCAGGGTTGGCAAAACGGCTCAACGCACGCGGTTGAAAACGCCAACGCAACTCCGTGCCTTTGGCCCACAGCGGAATGAACCCTTCGCTTGCGTCCAGCACGAGTCTTGCTGGTTGACTGTTGCGTGGCGTGGCAAAACCGCGTGAATCCGTTTTGCAAAGCCTACATTTTCCGAACACATGGTACTTCGCGCTATCGGGCACGCCTGCGTCGTCCTTTGCAAGCGCCAGCAGCGGGTTTGCGGAAATGGTTTGGTACTTTACTTTACTGGCCATGATGTTTTCCTTGTTTGAAAAGAGACGGCGTGATAATTGTCGTGCGTCCCGCGCCGTTTGTACATCCCCTTTTTTGGGGAGATAAAGTTCAAAATGTATTGAATTTGCGCTGCAGGTATAAAGCAAAGAATGAATACACGTTTTGAAATTGCACTTCAGGCAGCGGCGGCAGCGAGCGAAATCATTCGTGAAGGGTTCGCGCGGCTCGCCGAAATTGATGTGAAAGAAAAATCCCCTGGCGATGTCGCTACGGAAGTAGATGCCCGTGCAGAAGCGGCGATACAGCATGTCATTTGGCGCAACTTTGCGTGCGACATAATTTTGGGTGAAGAAAGCGGCGAGCATGTCGGGCCCGCTGTGAGCCCTACGATGAGCGAGAGTGGCTACCGTTGGATTGTTGATCCGCTCGATGGCACCTTTAATTTTGTGCACGGCTTCCCGCACTGTGGCGTTTCGATTGCGCTTGAGCATGCAGGTGAAATTATGGCGGCAGTCGTCGCCAATCCGTTTAACAATGAAATTTTTTCCGCACAAAAAGGCGAAGGCGCTTTTTTGAATGGCACGCGGCTACGCGTGAGCGTGCGAACGCAACTTGCGGATGCGCTCGTGGGTGTGGTGTTGCCTAGCGCGAGGAGTACGTTGTTCCCGACGGTGTGGAAAAAAGTAGAAGCCGTGGCGCACGCGAGCGGTCAAATTCGCCGCACGGGCTCGGCTGCACTGGATATGGCTTACGTGGCGGCGGGAAGGTTGGACGCGTTTTTTGTGATGAGCCTTCGCAAATGGGATATCGCTGCGGGCGCGTTGCTGGTTACCGAGGCGGGCGGCACCGTGACCGATATCCGTGGCGGAAATGACCACTTGCGTGAGGAAAACTGCGCCGCAGGTAACGCCGCGCTTGTTGCATTGCTTGTTCGCGCCCTAAACTACGAAGGATGATTTTCCAACGCACACTCAAGCAAACGGTGCGCACCACGGGTGTGGGGCTGCATACAGGGCACAAAGTAAACCTCGCGCTGCACCCCGCTGCACCTAACACCGGTATCGTATTTCGCCGTGTAGATGTCTCTCCTCCGGTGGAGTTGCCCGCGCGGGCAGAGGTGGTGCTCGATACGCGACTGTCCTCATGTTTGGTGGTCGATATATTACGTGTATCCACCGTAGAGCATTTTATGGCCGCGCTAGCCGGTATGGGCGTGGACAATTGCCTGATCGACATCGATGCCGATGAAGTGCCGATTATGGACGGCTCTTCCGCGCCGTTTGTGTATCTCATTCAGACCGCCGGTATTGAAAACCAAGCTGCACCAAGGCAATACATCCGTATCAAAGAGCGGGTAGAAATTGTGCAGGGTGATAAGCGCGCTTCGCTCTCGCCGCATGCTGGATTCACCATGCAATTCAGTATTGAGTTCGATCACCCCACTCTCGACGATTCCAATAGCGATGTCGCAGTCGATTTTGGAAAAACCACATTTGCACAAGGCGTCGCCCGTGCCCGCACGTTTTGCTTCACTCGCGATGTAGAGGCTATGCACAAAGCGGGTTTGGCGCTTGGGGGCAATTTGGGCAACGCGATCGTGATGGATGAATTTCGGGTGCTAAACGAGAACGGATTGCGCTTTGACAATGAACTCGTTAAACACAAACTGCTTGATGCCTTGGGCGATTTGTTCTTGCTCGGACATCCCATCATCGGCGCGTATGAAGCCGTTAAATCTGGGCACGCACTTAATAATCAGCTCTGCCGTGCGTTGCTCGCAAAACAGAGCGCGTGGGAGCTCGTAAGCTTCACCGAAACACAACGGGGAAGCCTACCGTCGGCCTATATCGCGTCTACTTTGGAGGTGGCGTAATCATGTTTGTGCTTCGGTTTCTAGTTGTAGGTGGGCTCATCTTGCTGGCGATCTCTGGGCTGATGTACGCCTTCACGAAAGATGTGCGCTACCTTCAGTTTCTAAAAGTAGCGGGCAAATTTGTGATCGTTTTGGTGCTCGCCATATTGTTATTCATGCTTTTTGAACGACTGGTTATGGTTGTGTAAGCAGTTACTTGCCTGCTAAGTCCTCTAACCGCTGCAATGCATTTTTTAGTTTTTCGTTGGTCGTGTCTGCTCGGGCTCGAGCCAACGCTGATTTAGCCGTCGCCGGTAGCTGCCGCTTCACGGGTGGAGTGGCTTGTAATATGACATTTGCTTGCACCTGAATGCGGACCTCGGTACAATCTGGGAGCTTTGCGCTGACAGTGCACAAAATAACGGCTCGCTGGGCATGTATTTTTGTTGCGCTGCCGTGGGAATTCACTACCACAACTACGGCATTTCGCTGGATGTAGCAGGCCTGTATCGCGCTTTTTTGCGACGAGGGCAATGAAGATTTAACGAGCGCGACGAGCGCGGCAGAAGCCTCCACTTGCGAGAGCGCCTGCGCGAACGTCGGCTCGCGTTTCAATAGGTGGGAGAGCCGCTCAAACATTGCGGGTGTCTCTAAGTAGTAGTAACCAAACGAAGCACCGACACGCGCGAGCACGTGATCGACGCAACGGGAGAGAGATTTTGCAACTCATCATTGTTTCAAACGACCACCGGCACTCACGCTCCATGCTCGTGAATTGGCGGCATTGGGTTGCGCTGGCGTTTGGCGCTCTCGTTTTGTTTTGTGGCATGACCATTGCGCTCAATTATGTATCGTTGCGCTACGCGACGGCAACTAACCATCCGGTCATCCGCGCAATTTTGTTGGCCGATCAGCGCGCCGAAGCAGCAAAAAATCAAGAGTACGTGCAGCAACACCTCACTTCGCTTGCCATGAAGTTGGGTGAGCAACAGGCAAACGTAACCCGCTTGGAGAGCTTAGTTGAAAAGCTTGCAAAAGTTGCCGGCTTAAATCCACGCGAGTTGCCTTCGGCACAACCCGCTGGTCGAGGTGGGGCGGTCTCGCTTCTACCCGCTAAGCGCTGGACGCTCTCGGAGTTTCGCGAACAATTATCGGAGTTGGGTAAGTCGATTGAATTGAAGAGTGATCAGCTCACCGTGTTAGAGGCGCTTTTGGTTGAAGACTCTGCGCAACGCAAGTTTTTGCCATCGTTTCTTCCCATCGAAGGTGCGGGTTTGACTTCCAATTTTGGTTACCGCGCAGATCCGTTCACCGGCGCGCAAACGATGCACGAAGGCGTAGATTTTTCGGCGACTACGGGTACGCAGATCTTAGCGTCCGCAAGCGGCAAGGTGATTAAATCAGAGCAGGAAGCTGGCTACGGCAATTTAGTAGATATAGACCACGGCAACGGCCTTGTTACCCGCTATGCCCACGCATCGAAGCTGCTCGTGAAAGAGGGCGATCTGGTCGTGCGCGGCCAAACGTTGGCCGAAGTGGGTAGCACAGGGCGATCTACTGCACCGCACCTCCATTTCGAAATTCGCTTCAATGGCGTGCCGCAAAACCCAGCGAAATTTTTGAAAGCTGACTAATCGTTGAAGTGCTTTCTCCAAAGCGGGCGGGCGCTTCGGTGGCCCGCTTCTTTTTTTCTGTGCGTCTTTTTTTGCAACTGGGCAAGCATGTCAACTAACGCGGTCGCGTATTCCCCCGCGCCGTTGTTAAGCGAGTCGCGTTCGGTGACAACAAGCGATGGCGTTGTGCTCAACGTTCAGGTTGCAGGTGCGGCGAATGCCCTTCGAACACTCGTGTTTGTGCCGGGATGGACAATGCCAGGCAGCATCTTCGCAAATCAAATTCGCGCTTTTGCGCCGTCATCACGCGTAGTTGTAATCGATCCGCGCGGTCAAGGAAGTTCCGAAATCCCCAAAACCGGCTACACCTTAGAGCGGCGCACACAAGATTTAGCAGAAGTCCTGGACACCCTCTCGCTTGAAAAAGTGGTGCTCGTCGGTTGGTCTTTGGGTGTGCTGGAGTCGTTGCATTTATCCACGAGCCCCGCTGCTTCCCGTGTCGCTGCCTACGTGTTGGTGGACAACTCGGTTGGCGAAGCAATGCCCCCGAAAGGCGACCCAAAATTTCTACCAAACCTTCGCGCCAATCGCACGGAAACAGTTCAACGATTTGTCAAAGGAATGTTCAAAAGCAACCCCGATCCAGGCTACATTTCCCTCTTATCGCAGCAGGCCCAGCGCATGAGCGTGGAAGACAGTATTGCGCTGCTTTCTTACCCAAAGCCGCGCGAGTATTGGCGCGATACGCTCTACGCGATTCAAAAACCGGTTGCGTACCTCGTCACTTCACGATTTTTCGCGCAAGCCGATGCGGTGAAAGAAAAGCGCCCAACTACGTATGTAAGCAAATTCCCCGACGCCGGTCATGCCGTGTTTGTTGACGATCCGCAAGGCTTTAATCGCGCATTGGAAGATTTTTTAAAGCAACTTTCATGACACACCACCGTATCTCATTAACACCACTTTTTCTTATCGCCCTAGTGGCGGTGGGTTTTGAAGTGGCGCTTACCCGCTATTTTGCGATTGCGAGTTGGGCCGAGTATGGCTACTGGGTCATCTCGATTGCGATGGTTGGAGTGTGTTCGAGTGGGGTGGTGCTCGCGCTTGCGCCCGAGTGGTTCAAACATAATGCCGAGAAGCTGTTGCTGTGGATCCCCGTTGCGCTATTACCCGCACTGGCGCTCGGCTTTTGGTGGACGACTAATGTGAAGTTCAATCCGCTAGAGCTGCAAAACCACGCATTGATGGCAACGCAGCTACTGCGGATTGGTGAGTATTATTTAGCGCTCTTCCCGTTTTTCTTTTTGAGCGGTATTTTTATCGGACTCTACTTCGTTGCGTTCGACAACATGATTCCGAAAATTTATGCTGCTGATTTGATCGGCGCGGGTAGCGGCGGTATCGTCGTTTTGCTGCTCATGAGCACGCTGCATCCATTCCAGCTACCCCTCGCGCTGTTACCGCTCATGGTTGCCGCAGGCTTATGTTTTCTCCCAATGCGCAAAAAGTATCTACCGATTTTGCTCGCCTCGGCAGTGGCCTCAGCCGCTATTTTGCTTACACAAGTAAAGCCAGAATACAACGAATATAAGGCGATTTCTCCCCCGCTCAAAACTGAAGGCAGCAAAATTGTGGAAGAAGTGCGCTCCTCACGTGGGGCGTTTGCGGTGCTCGATAATTTCACTGAGCGGCTCGACATTGATCTTTCTAACAACGAGCAAGTATTGGGCAGTGCGCAGCCTATCGCCACCTACGGTTTGTATAACGATGGCAACCGTGTAACGTCGCTTGCAAAAGAGAAGCCGAAAGATTTGGCGTATCTAAACGCATCGCTGGACATTTTTCCGTATCGTATTCGGGAAAAATCGAATGCATTACTAATTGGTACGCGCGGCGGGTTCCGAATCGATGAAGCGCGCGCGCTAGGAGCGGAGTCGATCACTGCGCTGGAGTCTGACCCAGAAATCGCCGCGTTCGTGACCCGCTATCGCCCCGATTTTACTTCGCCCACCTTGCAGCATCTTGCGCCGCAAGTTTTTTTTGCTCGGCAAAATGCTGGGCAGTCAACGTTAGATATTGTTGATATCGCCTCAGATTATCTTGGTCAGAGCGAGGCGAACAAGCATATGTTTACCGTCGAATCTCTCGCACAGGCGTTGGCTGCCGTGAAAGCGAACGGGATCGTTTCTGTGCCGATGTCGATTCGTGAGTTCACGGTGTACGCGCTCAAAGCCACGCTTACCGCACGCGACGCGCTTGTGCTGCGCGGCGTGGCAAAACCAGAAGAGCACATCATTGTGTACCGTTCAGCGTGGAATGCGCGGGTGTTGATTTCGCCTACGCCATTTGCAAAATCAGATGTAGAGGCTTTGCTTAGTTTTGCCAACGAACGTTCGTTTGACGTATCGTACTTCCCTGGTATCGTGCCTGCCGCGCAAAAGGTGTGGAACGATTTACCAAGCACATCGTTCGACGATGAATCCGCAGCTCGGAGCGATGAAGCGAACGACGCGCTTGCGAATGAAATTCAAAGTGCATTGTTTAAAAACGAAACGCCAAGTCGTGCTTTTAACTTAGCGCCAGCAACGGCAGATCGCCCGTTTTTTAATTCCATCCTGCGCTTGAGCGAGATTAAGCCCATTTTTGATCGTATTCAGATGGTGCCGCGTGAAGAGTTGGGGGTATTGATAAACGTGGCGGTGTTAACCCAGGCTGTTATTCTCGCGCTGCTCGTGCTCGCCTTGCCTTTTTTTAAGCGCTCTACGCTGGGCGCCAAACCGCTAACCGCGCTGCGAGCGATGGGCTATTTCGCTGGACTCGGGCTTGGGTATTTAATGATTCAGATTTATCTCATCGAAAAAGCCACTGCGCTTTTGAATGATCGAGCCTCTGCCTTCGCAATCGTACTCGGGTCGATGTTGATTTCCTCAGGGCTCGGAAGCTACCTATCGGCTCGGTTTGAGGCGGTTCCGGCGCGTGGGGTTCGATTGGCATGGCGGGTGATCATTGGCTGGGCCGCTGTGGCGCTTTTTGCCGTCGACCCGCTCGTGCACGCTACTACCGATTTGCCACAAAGCGCGAAGATTGTGCTGGCAATCGTGTTGGTGGCATCAGTTTCGGTGGCGCTCGGGTTTCCGTTTTCCTTGGGGTTGGTGTCCCTGCGCAATGCGCCAGGCTTTATCCCCTGGGCTTGGAGCCTGAACGGTGCGTTCTCCGTGATTGCGACGCCACTGGCTAACTTGCTTGCCCTCTCATTCGGCCTGCGTACGTTGGTCGTTTTGGGAGCGGTGCTCTACACTCTTTGTTTTGTATGTCTTCCACGCACTTCGCGTGGTAATTGAAGCCTCACTTTTTATGATGAACATCCTTACTCACCGCACTTTACGCACGACCGGCAGCGCGATTTTTTTTGCACTGACTTCCACATTAGCCTACGCCCAAACGGGATGGACGCTTGAGAAACTCAATAAAGCGATGAAAGAATCCGGTCGCCCCGTTGAGTTCTCCCAAGCGACGTTCGACAGTGTTCAAGAGCGGCGCAAGGCAGCGCTTGCTCGAACCGAAAAGTATCTTGACCAGCGTTTTGGGAGAGCCGACCCAGCGGTGCTCAAAGCGTTCGCAGATATTCCGCGTGAGTACTATCACTACCACCACGCTGAGCGGCGTAGCTTCGCAAAAGATGCATGGGACCCAGAATCGAAACCTTGGGCCGTAGGATATGGCTCTGCGTTGTCTGACTACCTCGGTCAAGCCTACATGACGCAAGCCGCGAAGGTCACGCCCGAGAGCACCGTGCTCGAAATCGGCACGGGCTCGGGCTTCCAAAGTTCCATCATGGGCAAGCTTGCGAAAAAGGTGTACTCCATCGAGATCTTGGAGCCGCTAGGTAAGTCTGTGGCGAATATGTACAAACCGCTTGGCTACGACAACATCACCACCAAAGTAGGCGACGGTTTTTTTGGCTGGCCGGAAGTAGACGGTGGCTTCGATGTCATCATCGTTACCTGTGCGGCGCAATACGTACCACCAGCCTTGTTCAAACAATTGAAGCCAGGCGGTCGCTTATTGATTCCGATCGGCCAACCATTTAAGCGTGATCAGTTTTTGTATATCTATACCAAAGGCGCAGATGGCAAAGTGACCTCGAAGAAAGATATCGGTATGTACTTCATTCCGTTCACGGGAACGATGATGAAACAGCCGAAACCTGCAGGCGCTTAAGACTCGCTACGAAACAAAACACCGCAGATTTTCTGCGGCGTTTGTTTTTGGTGCGCCTGAAAGTAGAGTGATACCTGCGGCGCAAAATGACCACTTTTTATAACTTATCTCCCAAAATTTAGGCCACGCTGCGCACTCGGCTTGCCCACGCGTAAGCCCCTATCGAAACGACAGCGGAAAGCGCCCCAACGTAGGCGAAATGACCGATCTGACCATTGGGTAGCGCTGTAAGCATCGCGCCGCCAACGAACGTGCCCAACGAAGAGGCGAACTGCATGATCGCTGAATTGACTGAGAGAAACCCTCCGCGTGCCTGCGGTGCGGCGGCGCTGTTGATGAGTGCGAAAGCGGGCGTCCAGCGTGAAGATGTACAGACCATAAACAATGCCCAGACTAAAAATACAGCCGGTAGCGGGGCGATGCCGATGCCTGTGATGAGCAAAACAGCCGGCAACACAGCGAGCGAAGCCCACCGAAATACGCGCATGTGTCCGTATTGATCAGATATTTTGCCGATTCGCTGTACCGAAAAAAACGTAGCCGCCCCGCCAATTGCGTAGGCAAAGGGGAGCGCTTGCTCGCCCATGATGTTGTTTCTAACGAACACTGGAGCGATAAACGGAACGATGGAGAACACCGAAAACGTGAGTAACGCTGTAAGTACAAACGCGTTCAAATGGTTTGCACTTTTAAACACATTCCACACCGCACGCATCGGGTGCTCTCGCAGCGCAGCGTGCGTTTGATCGAGGTGCTCCCGTATTGAGGGCAATTTTTTCAATGCAAAGCACCAGAGTCCTACGCACACCATAAAAAGTGCAACAAACGGCGCACGCCAATCAAACAAGTGAGTTGCCAGAAAAAGTGAGAAAGGAACTCCGATGGTTGCCGCGACGGGAAACGAAACACCTATCAAACCCATTGCCCGTCCGCGATGTGAAGGTGGCACTAGATCGCCCACAATGGCGTACACCACCGCGCTCATCACCCCACCGAAGATACCTGCGAATACGCGGGTGATCACAAGCGTAGGGAAGTTTGGCGAAAGCGCGCAGGCAAGCGTGGCCGCCGCCAAGCAGCCGTAGGCAATGAGCAATAAACGCTTACGGTCAAAACGGTCGGCGAAGCCTGCGAAGAGCAAACCAGATACCCCAGCTGCAAAGGTGTAGCTGCCGACAGCAAGCGAAAATTGTGTGGGTGTGAGCGAAAACAAGCGCATGAGACTGCCGCCTAGCGGCATGAGAATCATGAACTCAACGATGTGAGTGACCTGCATGGCAACGAGCAAAAACAATACTGCCCGATGGGGCAGCGGTGAATCGTCAAATGGCGTGGCGAGTTTGGGTTCGGGAGCGCTCAATGTTGGTTTCGCAACGCCGATTCAACTGCGCGGGTTAGCGTTGCCGAGAGCGGTTCTACTGCGCTTTTAAAGCTTTGTACGTTGCCGCTGCGGTCGACCAAATACTTGTGGAAATTCCACTTTGGCGCTTCGCCGCTTGCACTAATCAATTTTTCGTAAAGCGGGTGTTGAGCAATCGGGGTTGCGGTTTTTTCAAACATCTGAAACGTCACGCCGTAGTTCAGCTCACAAAATTGCGCGATGGCTTTATTGTCGCCAGGCTCTTGGGCGCCGAAGTCGTTCGCTGGCACACCCAAAACCACCAAGCCTTGCGATTTGTATTTTTTTGAAAGCGCTTCTAAATCTTTATATTGGCCGGTGAAGCCGCATTCGCTGGCGACATTGACGATCAACACTGGCTTACCCGCAAACTGCGACAGCGCAACGGCTTTGCCGGGTAAAAGTGGGTTAAGGGTGACATTTAAAACAGGGCTCGGGGCGGCTTGGCTCATGGTAGTTCCAATGGCAAAAGAGAAAAATACGAGGTGGCGGGCAAGGGTGTGCACGTTAGTGGTTCAAACCTTGTGGGTAGGACGCAGCATTGTTCCATGGTTTTCGTGTTCGAGAGAAAAATGCCCACTCTTGACCGCTTCGTCGATCAACCACTGTGCGTGGGCAGCTGAGGATAAATTAAAAAACTCGCGATTTAGATCGCGGTGACAACCGATGGTTTGCACGTAGGCTTCAAGCGTGCTTACGTCCATGCCACCCCGAGCGAGTGCGGCGTAAATGAACATGCCTTTTGAAATGCTACGGGCAACGCGCATATCATCGGCCTCCATCGCGGCGAGTTTGGCGTAGGCGGTATCGAGCGCGCGCCGCGCTTCGGTGAATGGTGGGCCATGACCAGGCGCTACGATATTAATATCGAGCTTTGCAATCGTATCGAGTGCGGCGCGTGCGCGCGTGGCAGCCTGCGCATCCCAACTTTTCGGCACGATGAATCCCATGCCGCTTTCCCACAATGCATCGGCGGAAAGCAAAATTTTATGTAAGGGGTTATAGAACACGAGCGTGCCATCGTCATGTCCGGGCGTGGCGATGGCTTCCCACTCGAGGTTGCCCCAGGAGACGCGTTCACCAGCGCTGATATAAAGTTGCGGCACAAAGCGTTCACACATCTGATCGGCGTAGCCGAGCCAAAGTTCCCGTTCGTCCCAGCGCGCAAGTGCATCACGCTCGCCTTCCGGAACCGCGATGGGCGCGCCCGTCCAACGTTGCAAATACGCGTTACAGCCCATGTGGTCGCTGTGCTGGTGCGTGTTCACAATGAGGTCAAGCGCAAAGGTGCCAAAAGCGGCCTCCACATACGCCCGCGAGCGATCAGCGTAGGCGAGATAACCCGTGTCGATCATAATCCGCCCGGTTTCGCCTTCCAAAAATATGTGGTTGGCCGAAAGCCAATCGCGCACGCCCACCTTCACGCCTCCAGGCAGTGAAACGATATTTGGTACGGTCATTCGCCAGATTCCGTTTCGTCCAAGCGCTTAACTTCAATACCTCGTTCGCGCAGCGTGCGCATGATTTCGTGAACGTGCTGTTCATCGCGCGTCTCCAAGGTGAGCTCTACTTCCGTGCGCTTGGCCGATACGTGGCTAAACACCCGTTGGTGCATTACGTCAATTAAATTCGCCCCTGTTTCGCCCACCAGCGTTAGCAATTTCGCCAGGCTGCCCGCCGAATCGGGAATGCCCGTGCGCAGCCGCACCAACCTACCATCTCGCTTCAAACCACGCAGCAAAATAGACGCCAGCAAGCGCGTGTCAATATTGCCGCCGCACACCACCACACCCACTTTTCGCCCCTTAAAAATTTCTTGATGGGCGATGAGCGCGGCCAAGCCCGCTGCGCCCGCCCCTTCGGCTACGGTTTTTTCAATTTCAAGCAACATTACGATCGCGCGCTCGATGGATTCTTCGCTCACTGTCAGCACGCGGTCCACCCATTTTTGAGCAATGGCAAAGGGCGTAGCGCCAATATCCCGCACGGCAATGCCTTCGGCAATCGTCTCCCCGCCAACGGAAACCGATTCGCCCGCGAGCCGTTGGGCCATTGCAGAATATTGCTGCGTTTCCACGCCAATCACGCGCACATCCGGGCGCAAATGCTTCGCCGCTACCGCCACGCCCGCAATCATTCCGCCGCCGCCCACGGGAATCACGAGCGTATCTAAGTGCGGCGCGGCTTCGAGCATTTCTACACCCAACGTGCCTTGCCCTGCGATGATGGCTTCATCATCATAAGGGTGAACGAACACAAGATTGCGCGCCTCGCGCAGCGCGTGGGCATGGGTGGCCGCCTCGGCCAAGCTATCGCCGTGAATCACCACCGTTGCGCCATGGGCCTGGGTATTGCGCACCTTCACAAACGGCGTACCCCGGGGCATCACAATCGTAGTGGGTATGCCCAAGCGCTTCGCGTGATAGGCCACGCCTTGGGCATGATTGCCTGCGGACATCGCAATCACACCGCGTTTTTTTTCGTCCTCCGTAAGCTGCGAGAGCTTGTTCAGCGCGCCACGCTCTTTGAATGAAGCGGTGAACTGCAAATTCTCAAACTTCAGCCACACCTCGCAACCCAAAATCGTGGAGAGCGTTTGCGCATGGAGGCACGGCGTGTTGAGCACGCCATCGCGGATGCGCGCTTGGGCGGCGGTGATATCTGGAAATGTGACCATAGAGGGATGATACCTGCGGCGCAAAATGGCCACTTTTTTGGAGATATCTCCAAAAAAGTGGC
>JANMDS010000474.1:0-4550 GCA_031376405.1 Betaproteobacteria bacterium | reverse complement strand
AATCTGATAAAAGCACATTTTGAACGATTAACTCCCTGCAAATGGGCTACTTAGAGCCGCTTTTGCGTGCGCTCAAAATGCGCGTGCATTGACGCGTTGCCTCGTTTACTTCCGCAAGTGCATCAGCAATATCCACGCGTTGTTGCTCCAAAATTTCGCGACGGCGATTTAGCATTTCAATAAATTTATGCAACTGCGCGCGTTCGGTTTTGTCTGCGTCGTACAGGTCAAACAACGCTTTGATCTCATACAGGCTCATTCCCAAGCGCTTACCTCGCAAGATGAGCATAACCCGCACCCGCTCCCGCGCGCTATAAACCCGCCGCGCCCCAGAGCTCGCCCCCACGCGACGCGGCGCGATGAGACCTTCCTCTTCGTAGTGACGAATGGCGCGCGCGGTGATATCAAACTCGCGTGCCAGTTGTGCAATAGTGTAAGTGGGCGAGGCAGATTGAACTACAGGCATGCTTTTACTCTAACTGATTTATCACTGCACGAATTAAAGTTCAAAAAAACTGACGGATCTGGATTTGAACTTGCGATTTATCCCAACGCGACGTACATCTCTTGCACGTCGTCGTGCGCATCTAACGCGGCCAAGAAGGCCTCGACTTCAGCGAGTTGCTCGGCGTTGAGCATGCTCGGCGTCATCGGATTTTTAGCCTTGTAGCCGAGCTTGACCGAATGCACTTCATACCCTTGACCGGGAAGAGCGCGGCTCACCGCATCGAGATCCATCGGATCGGTATAAAAAACGGATTGCCCTTCTTCGCTGCTTGGCTCCACATCTTGCGCGCCTGCTTCAATCGCAGCCGTTTCCGCATCCACGATTGCCCCGGTCGCGTTTGCACGGGGGCTCGCTTCCACAATCCCAACGTGATCAAAGTCCCATGCCACCGAGCCCGAGGTGCCCAACTGCCCTTTGCGAAAGAGCACGCGCATTTCTGGCGCAGTGCGCTTCACGTTGTCGGTTAAACATTCCACCATCACGGCCACCTGATGCGGCGCAAAACCTTCGTAGAGCACTCGCTCAAAGCTCACGGGGTCATCCGTGAGCCCAGCGCCTTTTTTAATTGCACGATCTAACGTTTCCTTCGGCATCGAAACTTTGCGGGCCTGCTCCACCACCAGCCGGAGCCGCGCATTGGCCGAAGGGTCCGCCCCGCTGCGCGCTGCGACCATTATTTCTTTAACCAGTTTGCCAAACAATTTTCCCTTGGCATTGGCTGCAATATCTTTGTGCTTCGCTTTCCACTGTGCCCCCATGGGGTTTTCCTTTCGTTCCGCCAGAGTCGATTCAGTTGACGTTGTGTTCAAGTTGCGCGCATCGGCTCTATAAGCGCTGCACGCAAATAATAAATATGATTGGGCTAAAACCCCGCCCGAATGAGTGCATTTTCGCAGCATTATTGCTTCGCCACGTGAGCAATGCGACGGGGATGAACCAATCATATTCATCCGCACAATTTGAGAACAAAAAAAGACCCAGCATTGCTAGGTCTTTTAGTTTTTTATACTGGTAGCCCGTGCTGGACTTGAACCAGCGACCAAAGGATTATGAGTCCTCTGCTCTAACCAACTGAGCTAACGGGCCGTACTACTTGAAACTCTACGTAGTGCAAGTTTCAGCGATACTTGACGTATCGCCCCAGCTCGAACCGCCTTACAACGCTTATAGAGATTCGCCTTCAATGTAGCTCTTTAACCGCTCAGAGCGCGAAGGATGACGAAGTTTACGCAACGCTTTGGCTTCTATTTGACGGATGCGCTCGCGCGTCACATCGAACTGTTTGCCTACTTCTTCTAGCGTGTGGTCTGTGTTCATTTCAATGCCGAAGCGCATACGCAATACTTTCGCTTCGCGCGGCGTAAGCGTATCGAGGATTTCTTTGCATACGTTGCGCAGGCTCGCGTGCGTCGCCGCATCCGCCGGCGCGACGGTACTGGTATCTTCGATGAAATCGCCCAAATGCGAATCATCGTCGTCACCAATCGGTGTTTCCATCGATATCGGCTCTTTGCTGATTTTGAGGATTTTCCGAATTTTGTCTTCGGGCATTTCCATTTTTTCAGCCAGCGTCGCGGCATCCGGCTCAACACCTGTTTCTTGCAAGATTTGCCGCGAAATGCGGTTCATCTTGTTGATCGTTTCGATCATGTGCACAGGAATACGAATGGTGCGCGCTTGATCGGCGATAGAACGGGTAATTGCTTGGCGAATCCACCATGTAGCGTAAGTCGAAAACTTATAGCCACGGCGGTATTCAAACTTATCCACCGCCTTCATCAAGCCGATGTTGCCTTCTTGAATCAGATCCAATAATTGCAAGCCACGGTTGGTGTATTTCTTCGCAATCGAAATCACTAAGCGTAAGTTCGCTTCAGTCATCTCGCGCTTTGCTTTGCGCGCGAGCGATTCGCCCAACATCATTTGCTTGGAAATTTCTTTCAAGTCTTTAATCGGCACCATTACGCGGTCTTGCAAACCATGTAATTTTTGCTGCTCTTCCACAATCGCGATGCGGTAGCGGGCGAGCTCTTCCGAAAACGGCTTGTTAGCGGTAATTTCGTGATCGATCCAACGCAAATTGAGTTCTTTTTTCGGAAACTCGTGCAAGAAGTAGTCGCGCGGCATGCGGCCTTTTTCTACGACCAAATCGAGCAACTTGCGCTCATGCTTGCGAATGTTTTCTAGTTCGCTACGCACTTGGTTACATAAAATTTCAACTTGCTTGGCACCAAAGCGGATTCCTAAAAATTCTTTGGAAATTTTCTCTTGCACTTTTGCATAATTTTCGGTTTTGTATTCGCCTTTTTCGATCAACTGAACAAGCTTAATGAATTGCTTGCGCACGATCGCAAACTTCTCCAAGCCGGCAAGGCGTAGCTTTTCTAAGTTTTGCTCGGCCATGACCGCAGCGGAATCGTCTTCTTCGTCTTCGTCGATCTCTTCGTCTTCGCCGATTTCTTCTTCCTCTTGCTGCGCCATGAGCGCGGCGGAAGCTTCAAACTCAGCATCCAGCTCAGGCAAACCGTCGATCAAATCGTCGATCTTGAGCTCATCTTTTTCGATGCGCTCCACAATATCGAGCACGTGTTTGACGATGCTCGGGCATGCAGAAATAGCCTGTAACATTTGGCGCAAACCATCTTCAATACGCTTGGCGATTTCGATCTCGCCCTCACGCGTAAGAAGCTCAACGGTGCCCATTTCGCGCATGTACATCCGCACAGGATCGGTGGTGCGGCCAAATTCGGCATCAAGCGTATTCAATACTTGCTCGGCCTCTTCCTCCACGTCTTCAGTGTTCGCGGCATTAACGTTATCGTTAATCACGTCTGCTGAATCCGGCGCTTCTTCGTAGACCTGAATACCCATGTCGTTGATGATGGCGATCACCACATCAATCTGTTCGGCTTCGAGTACTTGATCAGGTAAGTGATCGTTAATTTCGGCGTAGGTTAAATAGCCACGTTCCTTGCCGAGCGTAATAAGCGCTTTAAGACGGGTACGGCGTGTTTCGATGTCTTCTGTCGGTACGGCAATTGCAGCCAGTAGCTTGTCCGTGCGTTTTTTATCTGCTTTACTGCGCCCAGAGGACGCGCCTGCCGGAGCGGACGCATCTTTGCGCGGCCGCCCAGGGCGACCCCCACCAATGCGCGGGCCAGAGCTCACGCCTGCAGGGATCACTTGAACAACAGGCATCGGCGGCGGCGCAGCAACCGTGGGTGCGGCTTGCGCAACAGGTTTTTGTGCCGCTGGCGCATCTACTTTTTTACCTTTGGCTTGCGGTTTTTCAGCGACGGCTGGCGCAGCCTTCGCTACCGGCTTTTCAATTTTGTTCGCTTTGGTTTCTTTTACGGCCGGCGCACTCTTGGCGGTTATTTTTTTCATTTCAACAGGCTTTGCCGCTTTAGCGTTTGCTTTGCCTTTAACTGGCATGGCGGGTGCTTTTGCTTTCGGCTTGGCCACGGCTTTTGCCGGAGCTTTTGCTTTGGCGATGGGCTTTGCTACTTTCGCTTTTGGAGCCGGTTTAGCGGCTTGTTTAGACTTTGCCGGAGCAGGCTTGATCGCTTTGCTCGTGGCCTTGGGGGGCGCAGCTTTTGGCTTTGCCTTGGGTGCAGGTTTAGCTTTCACAGACTTTGGTGGGCTTGCTTTAGTTGTTTTTTTCGCTGCAGCAGGAGCGCTTTTTTTCGCGCCGGATTTCGCAGCTGGTTTCGTTGCAGAAGGTTTTTTCCCGCTCGCAGGCTTCACGGCAGTTTTGGGCACCGGTTTTGCTTTTTTTGAAGCAGGAGCGCTGGTTTTTTTAACAGCGCGGGGTTGGGGCTTTGCCATGTAAGACTCCGACGGTTGTGCTCGCTTTGACAGGTGAAAGCGGCATTTGATTGCGGGGAATTCCCTATTTTATCCAGAAGCTGAAAATCCTCCTATGAAACGGCGCAAATTTACTTTTTGAGCAACGCCGCGGTGTGCAAAATTTCGATTTGTTTTATGGTGACAGGGGGATTGAGTTCTCTCGGCTGGGTTAGCCAAGCCAATACCTGCGGCG
>JANMDS010000449.1:0-2423 GCA_031376405.1 Betaproteobacteria bacterium | reverse complement strand
GCCAAGGTCAGCATCAGCGCCAAAGCGTGATCCGCCACAGCGGGTTCACCACCGCCGGGGGTGTTCGTCAGCAAGCGCCCGAGTGCCTTCACGGCAGACACATCTATGTTGTCATAACCCACGCCACGGCGTGCGATAACTTGGAGATGCGGGAAGCCTTCAAGCAATGCGTGTGTGACTGGCGCTGTGCCAAGAATCCACGCTTGCGCGTTAGCCAGTGCGCGTTCAATTCCTGGAGTAATCGTTGTATCAAGCTCGTTGTAGGCAATATCGGCGGAACGAATGACATGAAGGCCCCGGGCTTGTAAGCGTGCGACCGCAGCATCATCAAAAAAACGAATCGTGACGAGTACAGTCGATGTATTCTCCAAGCGTTTTTCCATGTCAAGCGATTCCGTGTGTGATGAACATTTTTTCCATCCACGATTGGCGGACGGCTCCGGTAGCAATCTCGTCGCGGATAGCCTGCTCGTTGCGACGGCTACGTTCAGCGGCGGCAATGACAACGTCCGCTTCTGCCGCTGGGAAGCTTACCAACCCATCCTCATCACCGACGATCACATCACCGGGCGAGATCACCTGACCACCGATACTGACTGGTATGTTAATGGCGCCTGGTCCCGTTTTGTAGGGACCACGATGGGTCACTGCGCGCGCGAAACAGGGAAAGTTTGCTTCGGCGAACGCTGCGGAGTCACGAATGGCACCATCAATCACAAAACCGTTGCAACCGCGTTGCTGCGCATAGAGCAGCAGGAGCTCGCCGACAATGGCGTTACAGGTAACGCCGCCCGCGTCTACAACCAGCACATGTCCAGGCTGCATCATGCTCAACGCTTTATAAGTTAACAGATTGTCTCCAGCGCGAAGTTTGACGGTAACAGCGCTGCCCACAAGCTTGCGAGACGGGTTGTAGCGTTGCAGTCCAAGCACGCCTTCGAGGCGGCGTAAGTTGTCACTGATCAGTGACGTGGGCACCGTTTCCAACGCTGAAAAAATCTTTGCTGATAAAACGCGCTCAGTAGGGTGGATGATGAACTGGTCGGTAATAGTCATATCACGTTACTTTCGGCTCTCAGCCATTTTCCTTAGTGCTTTATTATTTTGTTCCAGCGACTTTGCCCACTGCGAACCCGGCAAGAAAGCAAGAACAGGTGCGTCAGCGGCCGCTGCTGTGAGGAACTCTGGGTCTTTGAGAACTGCTGCGATCTCAGTCTCGAGCCGTTTTACGATGTCGGCGGAAATACCTTTGGGCGCTGCTAGGCCACGCTCGGATGACATCGTCACGTTGATGCCCACTTCCATCGCCGTGGGTACATTTGGCAGTACCGCTGAACGTTTAGGCGTGAACTGCACGATTGCTTTGATGTTTCCTTTTCCCTCATTGTGCAATTCGGGAATCTCACCCGCACTAACGGTCCCTAGCTGGAGGTGCCCGCCCAGAACATCGACCTTTTGTGGCCCCGTGCCTTTGTAGGGAACGCCTGTGAGTTCAACTCCAGTTGCTCCGCGCAATAAATGCAACAGCAACTCCCCGTTGCTACCGTCACCATTGTGGCCAACGGCGATCGCACCTTGGGTTTGTTTGGCGATACCCATCACGATTGGCAAACTCTCAAGCTTTGCCTCCGAGCGAGTGATCATCACAGAAGGATCGTCCACGATCCGCGCGACAAGCTGAAAATCCTCTACCTGATATTGGGTCTTGCGCACCATCGGTAAATAGAGGAAAGCTGGTACGTTGACGATGCCTAATGTGTATCCGTCGGGCTGGGCTTTCGCCACGTAGGCATTTCCAAGTTCACCGGAAGCACCAGGTTTGTTCACTACAACAAACTGTGCCTTGCCGCCAAGACGCTTTTGCACAAATGTAAAAAGTTTGCGAGCCATCAAATCTGTACCGCCCCCTGGCGCAAATCCGACTACGACTTCTATATGCTTGTCATCCGGCCATGCCGCAAAAGTGGATGTGGACATGGCGAACGCTAACGCTGCAGTGCTGAAAGCGATACGCTTCACTAAAAACATGTTTGCTCCTTTGTTTGATGTTTTCCTGAGGCAGTGTAGTCTCTCGTAAATTGACACATCACACAAGAGACTTATTCGCTTGCGTGAAATATTCCAAAAAAGAATGTAAACCCAACGTACTAGGGCGAACTCTTTCACAATCGGATATCCACCGCGTTTAATTGTTACGTATCGACTAAATCAACGCGAAACTAAGTAGCTTTGCGTGCGTTCGGAAATTGAACGCAGCCTCTAAGACTTCCTTCAACAATTAGTGATTGATGTTACGCAGATTTCAACGGATGTCGGGCGCGCAGCGCGACGTGAAAGTAAACGTGTTGCCCAAGTAATTTATCGGTGTCCACGCGCTCGTTGAGGGCTACGCGCTGCGCTCACGCGATGCGGTCCATTGCAAA
>JANMDS010000440.1:0-15143 GCA_031376405.1 Betaproteobacteria bacterium | reverse complement strand
GTGTTTGGCTGTGCCCGTAACGGATGACAACAACCGCGTGGTCGGTGCGGTGGCCACGCATTTCCCTACTTCGCGCCTGAGTCTGAGCGAAGCGCAGCAGCATTTGCCTGCGATGCGCTTGGCCGCAGAAGCTATTTCAACTTCGGTGGATTGGGCATAATTGTCGGCGTGATTTGGGGCCATTTTCTGGAGATAATTCTGAAAAATGGCTTACTTTGCGCCGCAGGTATTTAGGTTCAAGAAACCAAAATGTCTCAAGATCGCGGTGAACATTGAGGTCAAGCGTAGTGCTGCCCAAAGCGATTCCCAAGAAAAGTTTCCAGCGTTACGCTTTCCTGTCGCACAAATCCGCGCTCCTTGATTTTGCCGTTTGCGAGCAAATCCACCATCGTACAGATCCCAGCGGCGGTGGTGAGTTGGATGGCGGAGAGCAATTTGCCATTTACCGTTTTCGCGTAAATCTTTTTAGCGTAACTCTCTTGACTCAAGCGTCCCTCGCGCTGGCCGCTGACCGATACAAACACGAGCACCACGTCTTGCAGCGTGATGGGCAATGCCGTTTCGAGTACATCTTTCAATAGTTCGCGGCGCTCCGATAAACGCAAATCGTGGCAGAGCATTTTCATGATGGCGCAGTGGCCGGGGTAGCGCACTGTTTTGTAGTTCAGATTCGTCACTTTTCCTGCTAGCGTTTCGCAAAGTGTGCCCAAACCGCCGGAGGTGTTGAACGCTTCATAGTCCAAGCCATCCAGTGAGAAATGTTCGAGCTCTTCCAGTGGGGGCATTTCTTTAAGCTTGCCGTCGATAATGGCTTCGCAGGGGTTTAGATATTCGTTGATGAGCCCGTCGGTGCTCCAAGTAAGGTTGTATTTAAGTGCGTTCGTAGGGTAGATCGGCAACGCGCCGACACGCATGTTTACATCACGTAGTGAATCAAAGCTTTTCGCAACATCAAACGCAGCAATGGAAATGAAACCGGGCGCGAGTCCGCATTGCGGGATAAACGCGGTGGTGGCGCCCTCGGAAATTTTCTTCACCACGCGCGTACTTTCTACGTCTTCAGTGAGATCAAGATAATGCGCGCCTACATCGCGGGCCACTTGCGCCAATACCGGCGTTAAAAAAAACGGGCACGCTGAAATGAGGCTATCAGGCTTGCCGATCACTGCTTTTAAGGCATGGGCATCGGCCACATCCACGGCAAAGGTGCGTGCTCCGAGCGCGCGCATCGGCGCTAAGCGGGCATCGTCTTTGTCCACCACGGTGAGTTGGTAGTCGCCCGTCGCGCCTAATAAGCTCACAATCGCCTCGCCAATTTTCCCCGCCCCTATGAGCGCTAGGTGGTGCATAGTTCATCCTTTCATTCGATTCAAATTAACCTTCTAAGGTTAAAGCGGATGGGCTACAAAAGATAGCGTCAAAGTGATAAAAAAGCAGGTATTAAAGTTACAAAACGTAAGCTGTATTCGGCGAAATGAAAAACTTAAATGCTGATTTCAACCTCACTCCAGCCGAGCGCGCGCTTTTGGCCCTGCTGCGCGCAGATGCGCGGGCGAGCGTGGCAGCGCTTGCCCGTACGCTTGGCGTAGCGAGAGCAACGGTGCAGGAGCGTATTACGCGGTTAGAGCAGAAAGGCGTGATTGATGGCTACACCGTGCGGGTCAACCCGGCTTTTGCCGCCTCGCGCATTACGGCCCACAGCTTACTGCGCGTGAGCCCGAAGTTATCGGAAAGCGTAAATGTTGCGCTCAAAAATGTGCCGCAAGCCGCTGGGGTGTATGCACTTTCAGGGGAATTTGATTTGCTTGTGGTGTGGCACGCAGATTCGACTTCGGAGCTGGATCGAGCGCTGGATGCTTCTGGCAAGATTGAGGGTGTAGAGCGTACGCAAACCTCGATTGTGCTTTCCGTAAAGTTTGAGAGGTAGCTTTTGCGGTTAACCTGCGGCGCAAAAATGACTGCATTTAGTCGTTATCTCCCCAAAAAACGAGATTTCCGGAGAATGCCTGCACACCAATTATTCAGACGCTCGCGTTGGCGCGTAATCTTGTATTGGGTGACACTTACTTTATCGATAAATTTTGGAAAGTAGCGATGAATAATTTTGAAAAAGCGATGTGTTGCATCGGCGCGGGATTAGGGCTTTTCGTTGCAAGCGCCAGCGCCCAGGCGCAAAACAAAGCCGAGCTACTCTGGCTCGGGCAAGCTACTTTCAAGCTCACCACGCAAAGCGGAAAGGTCATTGTGATTGATCCGTGGTTGCGGGCGAACCCCACCACGCCAGCCGAATACAAAAATTTGGAAGCGCTGGGCAAAGTTGATCTTATTTTGGTCACCCACGGCCACTTAGACCACATTGCCGATGCCCCCGCGCTTGCGCTCGCGCACAAGGCAAGGGTGATTGCCCCGGGTGATCTTAGCTCCACGTTGGCCGTACTCACGGTGCTGCCTGCGGAGCTCGTGCCACGCATGAACAAAAGCGGTACGGTAAACCCGTTTCCCGACCAACCAAACATCGCGATAACGATGGTGAAAGCCGAACATTCTTCGGTTTATGTGTGGATGAACCCTGCGACATCAAAACAAGAGGTACACCCCGGCGGCGAGCCGGTGGGCTTCATCATCACTCTCGAAAACGGCACCAAGATTTACCATGCGGGCGATACCGGCTTGTTTGGGGACATGAAGCTTATCGGCGATTACTACAAGCCCGATATCGCGCTCGTACCCATCGGTGGCAACTTCACCATGGACCCAAAAGATGCGGCCTACGCGTTAACCGAATGGTTGAAGCCGAAAACGGCCGTGCCAATGCACTATGGCGCGAACCCGCTGGCCAAGGGCACGCTGCCGCAATTTGTAGCGGCGATGAAAGCCCGCGAGCCGCACACCATTAAGCTGCCTACCATGAAGCCTGGCGACAAAATGGAGCTCCAATGAAGCAATACTTGCGGCGTATTTTTGGCCTTTTTTCAGCATTATCTGCTGCAATTTCGCTCAATCTGGCTGCCCAAAACTATCCTAACAAATCCATTCGGATGATCGTGCCGTTCACTCCTGGCGGCACTACCGATATTCTCGCCCGCGCTATTGGCGCGAAGCTCACCGAGCAATTGGGGCAGAGCGTCATCATCGAAAACGTGGCTGGCGCGGGCGGCAGTATCGGTGCGGAGCGGGTGGCTAAAGCCGCGCCCGATGGCTACACCTTGCTCATGGGGCACATCGGCACGCTCGCGGTGAACCCCGCGCTCTACCCAAATTTGCCCTACGATCCGGTGAAAAGTTTTGCTGCAGTGGCTTGGGTGGCAAATGTGCCGAATGTGTTGGTGGTGCATCCCAGCGTGCAGAGTAAAAACTTAAAAGAGTGGATCGCAAAGTCTCGCACTATGCCAATGAACTACGGTTCCGGCGGCAATGGCAGCGCAGCCCATTTGGCGATGGAATATTTAAAATTGCAAAGCAACGCAGACGCTACACATGTGCCCTACAAAGGTACCGCGCCTGCAGTAACGGATTTGTTAGGTGGGCAAACCCAAGCCATGTTCACCGGCGCACCTGCGGTTGTTCAGCACTTGCGGGCTGGCAAGCTTATTGCCCTTGCGGTTTCGTCTTCCGCACGCGTGAGCACGCTGCCAGATGTGCCCACAGTGGCCGAGCAAGGGTTTGCTGGTTTTGAAGCGGATCAGTGGTACGGCATCGTCGCGCCAGCGGGCACAGCACGCGAAGTGGTCGCCACGCTCAATGCGGCGATCAATCAAGCGCTCGCCACGCCTGCGCTTCGAGAAAAGCTCGTTGCCGAAGGCGCGGAAACCGCTGCGAACACGCCGCAAGCGTTCGGCAGCCATATCCAGAAAGAAATTGCGCGCTGGAAACCGGTGATTACCGCAGGAAAAATCACGGCAAATTAGTTTTATTGCTCAGCGCAATGAGCGCATCCGCGTGGGCTCGCCACGATTTTGAATCCGGCGAAAGTGTGCTGTTGGCGCGTTGCGCCGCCACCCAAGCTTGGCGCTTAGAAATTGCCTCGGTCATGATAGGCTCGAGCACGCCTTCGCGCACGGTGTTCGCCGCTTCCGCCATTTCCTCCGCGCGCCGCTTGCCGTGCTGCACCACGCGCGAGAAAAAATAATCTCCTTGTTTTTCCCAATCGATTGAGGGAAAAGTCTCCGTAAGTGTTGGCAATACAAAATCTTCCACGCCGTAGGCCCGCGCCGTGGTGTAGCTTTCAATCACTAGTGCTTCCAAGCCTTTGATCATGATGCTGCGCGACATTTTGATGGCGGAGGCCACGCCAATCTGGTCGGATACGACTTTCACATCCATCCCCCAAGTACGCAACGTTTCCGCAACCGAAGTCGCGTGTGGGCCACCCAGCAATATCGGAACACGGATGCCATAGGTGGGCACGGAGGTCATTACGCCAGCGTCCACATAATGCGCAGCCGCAGCCGAGAGCACCGCAGCGCCTCGCTTTTTGGTGCCGGGCGAGGCGGAATTGAGGTCGATAAAAATGGTGTTTGGTGAAGCGTACTTCGCCGTTTCTTCCGCAACATCGAACGCGTCTGATGCTGTGACCGCCGAAAAAATGAGTTCGGCCTGCGCGCACAATTCAGCTACAGAATTGCTGCGAAAGACGCGGGCATGTTGGAGCGCCTGCTCGTCCGCGCCATTGGGCGGGGCATCGTGCCAGCGCGCATCCCACACGGCTACCTGCGCGATGCTGGGTTGATTTGCGAGCGCGGCGGCGAAAATTTTGCCCACCTCGCCACAGCCAATTATTCCGATGTTCATGCATTCGCCAATCTTGAGCTTACTCAGTCTCAGAGTGTATAGAGAATCTCCTACGAATTTGATCAAATGTTAAGTTGACAAAATTAGTAGGAATTGCTTAAATGGCGGTATGCGACTCACTACCAAAGGCCGTTTTGCCGTAACCGCGATGATTGATGTGGCGCTAAACGCCCATAGTGGGCCGGTTGCGCTCGCTGAGGTGAGCGAACGCCAGCACATCTCCCTTTCTTATCTTGAGCAGCTTTTCGCCAAGCTTCGTAGACGAGGTTTGGTCGATAGCGTACGTGGACCTGGCGGTGGCTACACGCTCGGTAAGCCGGTTGCGGTAATGTCGATAGCTGACATTATTTTGGCCGTGGATGAACCGATTGACGCAACCAACTGCTCCGGCAAAGAAAATTGCCACGACGATGGCGGTCAGTGCTTAACCCATGAGTTATGGGCAAATCTGAACAGCCATATTTACAGTTACTTGGCCGGTGTGAAGTTGATCACATTGGTCGAACAAGCGCGCGCACGCGCCGCGCTTGGGGTATCCGGGCACTTGCCCGTTGCCCTCATCGATAACCGCCCGCGCTTTCGTCGTTCTGGGGCGGGTTTGCTAAACGTTTGATAACGCCATGAAAAAACCGATTTACCTTGATTACTCCGCCACCACCCCAGTTGACCCACGGGTGGCGGCCAAAATGATTCCGTTCCTGACCGAAAATTTCGGCAATCCGGCGAGCCGCTCGCATGTATACGGCTGGGATACCGAAGCGGCGGTGGAAGAGGCCCGCGAACAAGTCGCCGATTTAGTCGGTGCCGATGCGAAAGAAATCGTGTTTACGTCCGGCGCAACAGAATCGATCAACTTGGCCGTTAAAGGCGCGGCACAGTTTTATAAAGACAAAGGCAAACACCTCATCACGGTGGCTACTGAGCACAAAGCCACGCTCGACACCATGCGCGATCTGGAGCGCTCTGGCTTTGAAGTAACGTATTTGCAACCTGAATCCGATGGTTTGCTTGATTTCAAAAAATTTAGCGCAGCCCTGCGTCCCGACACCATTGTGGTGTCGATTATGTTTGTGAATAACGAAATCGGTGTGGTGCAAGATATCGCCAAAATTGGCAATCTTTGCCGAGAAAAAGGCATCATTTTTCACGTCGATAGTGCCCAAGCCACCGGCAAAGTGCCGATTGATTTATCCACGCTCAAAGTAGATTTAATGAGCTTTTCTGCTCACAAATCCTACGGCCCAAAAGGCATGGGCGCGCTTTACGTACGGCGCAAACCGCGTGTGCGCATTGAAGCCCAAATTCACGGCGGCGGTCACGAACGCGGTTTTCGTTCCGGCACCCTTGCAACCCATCAAATCGTGGGCATGGGCGAAGCGTTTCGTATTGCTAAGCTCGAAATGGCCACTGAAAATGAGCGTATCCGCATGCTGCGCGATCGACTGTGGCGCGGGCTTTCCGAAATGGAAGAGGTGTTTTTAAATGGCGATTTAGAGCAGCGCGTGCCGCACAACTTAAACGTAAGTTTCAACTATGTTGAAGGCGAATCGCTCATCATGGCGATCAAAGATATCGCGGTGTCCTCCGGCTCAGCGTGTACCTCCGCTTCGCTAGAGCCGTCGTATGTGTTGCGTGCGCTCGGACGTAGCGATGAGCTCGCACATAGCTCGATTCGCTTTTCTATCGGTCGGTTTACAACCGTGGAAGATGTAGATTTCACCATTGCGTTGCTCAAAACAAAAGTGGGCAAATTGCGCGAGTTGTCGCCGTTGTGGGAAATGCATAAAGACGGTGTTGATATTTCTAAAATTCAGTGGGCGGCGCATTAGTATGGGCATGGTTTTTACAAGGCTGCGCCTCGGGCACTACGAGCGCGACGACATCGAGCAAATCGATGTGGATGCGCTGGTGGACACGGGGGTGCTCAATTTGTGCATTCCCCGTGCGCTCGTAGATCAACTGAAGTTAAAAACGATGCAGATGAAAAAAGTGCGCCTGGCCGATGGCTCTGCGCACGAGGTTGCACAAGTTGGGGGCGTGGTGGTGGAAATGATGGGTCGCAGCACAACTACCACCGCCTTGGTGATGGGCGACCAAGTATTACTCGGTGCGATTCCGATGGAAGATATGGATTTGGTTGTGCATCCTGCACGACAAGTCGTTGAGCCCGCCGACCCAAGCGCGGTGACCGCGTTTGTTGGGCGCGCACACGTTAATTGATTGAGGTGAAATCATGGCATATAGCGAAAAAGTTTTAGATCACTACGAAAATCCGCGTAATGTGGGTTCGTTTGCGAAAGACGACGACGAAGTGGGCACCGGCATGGTGGGTGCGCCTGCGTGCGGCGATGTAATGAAGTTGCAAATTAAAGTGAACGCGCAGGGCATTATCGAAGATGCGAAGTTCAAAACTTATGGTTGCGGCTCTGCAATTGCTTCGTCTTCCCTCGTTACCGAGTGGGTAAAGGGCAAATCGCTTGACCAAGCGATGGGCATAAAAAACACCCAAATTGCAGAAGAGTTGGCCCTGCCACCAGTGAAAATCCACTGCTCGATTTTGGCTGAAGATGCGATCAAAGCGGCGGTAGAAGATTACCGCGCGAAACACGCGGCGCACGCAATACCTGCGGCGCGAATTGCGGCCTAATTTACATTTATCTCCTAAAAAAAATGTCTATTTCCATGACCCAAGCGGCGGCCACGCACGTTGAAAAATACATGGCCAAGCGTGGCAAAGGCGTCGGGCTGCGCCTGGGCGTGCGTACCACCGGCTGTTCAGGCTTGGCCTACAAGCTTGAATACGCCGATGCCATTGCTCCGGAAGACCATGTATACGAACACTTTGGCGTAAAAGTGTTGATTGACCCGAAAAGCCTGCCGTACCTCGATGGTATGGAGCTCGATTTCGCCCGCGAAGGCCTAAACGAAGGTTTCAAGTTCAACAATCCAAACGTGAAAGATGAGTGCGGCTGCGGCGAAAGCTTTACGGTGTAGCCAGTGCAGTTCTTTCAGTTGTTTGGTATTGCGCCACAGTTTTCGATTGATGCTCCTGCGCTTACACGAAAATTTTTGTGGTTGCAAACCGAAAATCATCCCGATAAATTCGTAACCTCTGATCCAGCTTCGCTCAGATTAGCCCAGCAAAAATCCGCGTTAATTAACGATGCGTACAGCACGCTTATCATCCCGGTTTCCCGAGCCGCCTATCTTATAAAAAATCGTTACGACGTGGAACCGTTTTCCGAAACCAATACCAAGATCCCCCGCGATTTTTTGGAAAAACAAATGGAGATCCACGAGGCAATCATCCAGCACCGCCATGCAAAAGATTCTGTTGCGCTTGAGCACCTTCTCACGGAATTGGAAGACGACGTAGCGTTCACTGAAGGCGCGTTGAGCAGGAGCTTAGATGTCGCGCCCAATAAGGAGAACGCGATTGAAGCAGCGCGGATGCTCAAATTTCAAAGCAAGCTTCTAGAAGAAATAACCGAGGCGATTTACTAGGACATCGTGGCCCTCTTCCAAATCTCAGAACCGGGCGAAAGCCCCGCTCCCCACGAGCACCGGCGCGCGATTGGCATTGATTTAGGCACGACCAATTCGCTCGTGGCCGCCGTGCGCAATTCCGCGCCAGAGGTGTTACCTGACCGGACGGGAAGGCGCTTGCTGCCAAGCGTGGTGCACTACGGCGCGAACGCCACGCAGGTGGGCGATGCCGCTGCAGCGCAGGCCAGCGCAGACCCGCGCAACACCATCGCCAGCGTGAAGCGGCTAATGGGGCGTAGCGCTAAAGACGTAGGCGAGGCCATTCGTGGGCGCTATCAGCTCACCGAAAACGAAGGCTTGCTACGTATCCAAACCGCGGCGGGGGCGCTCACGCCGATTGAGGTATCTGCAGACATTTTGAAAGCCTTGCGCGCGCGGGCCGAAGAAACGCTCGGGGGCGAAATTTTCGGTGCGGTCATTACCGTTCCAGCTTATTTTGACGACGCCCAGCGCCAAGCCACCAAAGATGCCGCCAAACTCGCAGGCCTAAACGTGTTGCGTTTGCTTAACGAACCGACTGCCGCAGCGGTAGCCTACGGGTTGGATGCGCTCGGTGAAGGCACGTTTATGGTCTACGACTTAGGCGGGGGCACGTTTGATGTAAGTATTTTGCGGCTCACGCGCGGTGTGTTCGAAGTACTTGCCACTGCGGGCGATGCCCAGCTCGGCGGCGACGATTTCGATCAAGTGCTCGCCGATTGGGCACGGCTACAGTTGGGCGTACGCGAGCTCACCGCGAGCCAGGAGCGCGTGCTCTTGCAGTCGGCGCGGCGGGCCAAAGAGCAGTTGTCCACCCAAAACTCCGCTTCGATTACGCTTGGCCACGCCGGTGGCCAAACCGCGCTTTCAATCACTCGGGAACAATTCGAAACGCTTACCAAAAGTTTGCTTGAGCGCACGATGGTGCCCGTGAAGCGCACGTTGCGCGATGCGAAGCTCAAAGCGGATGCGGTGGATGGTGTAGTGCTCGTAGGCGGCGCAACCCGCATGCCGAGCGTGCGCAATGCGGTGCAATCCTTCTTTGCAAAAGAGCCGTTCTGTAACCTTGACCCCGACGAAGTCGTGGCCGTGGGTGCCGCCATTCAAGCCAATGCGCTGGCGGGCAACAAATCGTCGCAGGATGATTTTTTGCTGCTCGATGTGATTCCGCTCTCGCTAGGGCTGGAGATGATGGGCGGGCTTTCAGAAAAAATTATTCCGCGCAACTCCACCATTCCGATTGCCAAAGCGCAGGAGTTCACCACCTATAAAGATGGCCAAACGGCACTTGCGCTGCACGTAGTGCAAGGCGAGCGCGAGCTCGTGGCGGATTGCCGCTCGCTCGCCCGCTTCACGCTGCGTGGTATGCCGCCGCTGGTGGCGGGTGCTGCCCGTATCCGGGTTACGTTTCAGGTCGATGCCGATGGCTTGCTCTCGGTAAGCGCCGAAGAAAATACCTCTGGCGTGAAGGCCGATATCGTGGTGAAGCCCAGCTACGGTTTGAGTGACGACGAAATCGCCACCATGCTGCAAGCTTCGTTCAAATCGGCTGCAGCCGACAAAACCGCGCGCGCGCTGGCCGAGGCCCGCGTAGAAGCCGAGCAGTTGGCCGATGCGGTTCAGGCCGCCATGCTCGCCGACGCGGATTTACTGGACGACGCGGAGCGCGCGCAACTTAACGCCAACGTGCAAACCTTACGCAGCGCGATTGCGCAAACCGATCACCGCGCTATTGCCGATGCCACCACCGCGCTGAACACGCTATCTGAGCCGTTTGCCGCGCGCCGCATGGATAAGTCGGTCGGCAACGCCTTGCGTGGGCAAAATATTAATGAAGTTGTGTAAAAAATAACTCTAATGCCAAATATCAAAATTCTTCCGCACCCCGAGCTTTGTGTTGCGGGCAAAACGATTTCCGCTGAGCCCGGCGTGCAGCTTTGCGAGCTCTTGCTCAAAAACGATATCGCTATCGAACACGCCTGCGAAATGTCCCGCGCCTGCACCACCTGCCACGTCGTGTTACGTGAAGGCTTTAGCTCGTTAGAAGAGGCCACCGAAGACGAAGAAGATTTGCTTGATCGCGCCTGGGGCTTAACCTCCGTTTCGCGGCTCTCGTGCCAAGTAAAAGTGGGCAGCGCCGATCTCACTGTAGAAATACCAAAGTACACCATCAACCACGCGCGGGAAAACCACTAATGCCGCAAACGCTTAAATGGACCGACACCCGCGATATCGCCATCGCGCTGTGCGAAGCCCACCCCGATATCGATCCGCAGCAGGTGCGCTTCACCGATTTGCATGCCTGGGTGTGTGCGTTGCCCGGGTTTGCCGATGATCCGAATCGCTCAGGCGAAAAGATTTTGGAAGCCATTCAGATGATCTGGATGGACGAAGTGGAATAGGCTATTTTTTATTAAATACCTGCGGCGTAAAAAAGGCCCATTCTGGAATTTATCTCCTGAAAAATGACAATAAATACGAATTCCTCCGCACCACTTGAACTTTCCAATCTCATCTGGGGCGTATGGCGGTTGCACGAGTCTGGCTTAACCGCGCAAGGGCTCAATCGCTGGATTCATCAGTTGGTTGAGCGCGGCATTACGAGCTTCGATCACGCCGATTTGTACGGGCACTATGGCAACGAAGCGCTTTTCGGCCAAGCCCTCGCGCTCTCGCCGAGCCTGCGGGATGACATTCAAATTCTCACGAAATGCGGCATTCAGTTGGTGGTGCCCACGCGCCCAGACACGCGCGTAAAGCACTACGACAGCAGCTCTGAACACATCGCTCGGAGCGTGGAAGATTCACTCAAAAATTTTGGTATAGAGCAGCTCGATTTGCTCATGATCCACCGCCCCGATTTTTTGATGAACGCAGAGGAAACGGGTGCGGCGCTCGATGCCTTGGTGGACGAAGGTTTCGCGGCGCACGTAGGTGTATCGAATTTTTCCGCTTCACAATTTGCGTTGCTACAAAGCAAGATGCGACACAAACTCGCTGTCAATCAAGTGGAAATTTCGCTCTTGAAACGGGAGAGTTTTCACGATGGCGTGCTCGATCAATGCCAAGCAATGAATGTAACGCCAATGGCGTGGTCGCCCATGGCCCGCGGTGGTTTGGATGGCGATAACGATGCAGCCAAGCGCTTATCGCCCATACTTAAATCGCTGGCGGATTTGCACAATGTATCGCCGGACGCAATTGCCATCGCATGGCTAATGCATCATCCCGCGCAAATCGTCCCGATCATAGGCAGCAGCAAAATCGAGCGCGTGCAATCTGCCGTGGACGCGCTGCAGGTGATGTTGACGCGGGAAGATTGGTACGCGTTGTGGGTGGCGGCGCAGGGGCGGGACGTAGCGTAAGCTTGTATAAATATTTTTTATAACGTGGTGGTCTCCAATGCGATTCAGTTAGCATTTGGGATGTGTAAATTAGGGATTTCATCACCGTGTATTGCTAGGCAAGTCATGAAGCTGGCATGAAAAGTCTGTGGCCGATTGAGCTAAATGAACAGCATTGGATGCGTCCGCAATTCGCGATAACGCTCACGCTATCGCAAAAATGCTTTCGATGCGGTGAGCCTAGCGCGATGCGCAGCGCAGTCGGCGCGCAAAAAGCAAGCACCCCATACCGAGCAACGCAATCGGCGCAGGCAGCGGCACGCGATTTGGTGGCACGTCATTAGCATGCAGCACGAGCGAAAGATTGTCTGCGTAACCATCATTGAACGATCCCGCTGTCCTGGTAATGTTGAGATCAATATCAATGAAGCGCGTGGTCGTTGGAACCAATCCAATCAACTCGCGAAATAGCAGGCCCGTTAAATTTGATCGATCAGTATTGGACACGGGCCCAATCGATGCGCTGCCGATAACTGCATTGGAGCCATCGAGAAAGTTAACCACCAACACAGCATTATCGTTCTGGGTGCTAAATCCACCGAGGAACGCCGACAAATCGAATTGAACCGAGCCAAGATCGATTGTCGCCGCCTCGGCGGAGATATCGACCAGCTGCGACGCACTTGAAAACGCGGCAACTCCACCGGCGAAAAAATTAAGCCCCCGCACTACGGGGCCCGGATCTGTAGCGCTCGGGAATCCTCCGCCTGCTGCGTATTGAGTCACCGTGAATCCACCCGTTGTGGTGTATCCAGGGATGGTCGCGACCGGTCCACCCGTGCCGCCTGGCCCTGATTCAGCATCGCCGTTGACGATTAAATTCATATCCAAAATAGCCGCGGCATTCACAGCGGCGGGCGCTAAGGATATGGCAAGCGCGCAAACTACGGTGCGGGAAAGCAACGCAGCGCTTTTGAGTAATGCAAATCGACAGTTCATGATGGTCTATCCTCTACGTTTGAATAAGATAAATCGCCAAGACGGCACGATCGCTTAAGCACAGCAAGTTCCATGCGATCTTTTTAACGTGTTGATTTATATGAGTTTAAATTTTTAGCGCGCTATACTCAGTGGTGGTCTGTAAAGCCTTCCGTCTCCCCCATTTGGGGTATAGACAGGTTCACGCGCAACGCGTAATTTCCCGCAAATCGTTGAAATACTTGCAGCACAAAAACAGCATTTTTCGACGATATTTCCCAAAAATCATCCTTTTTGCGCCGCAGGTATTCAAGCTGAAATGCCCCAGCGCCCGCCTACGGCAAAATCTCACTTATGCAAATCCCTCACATTACCATTGACGGGCCGACGGCTTCTGGCAAGGGCACGGTGGCGCAGCTAGTGGCCAAAACCCTCGGCTGGCATTATTTGGATTCTGGGGCGATTTATCGGGCCTGTGCCTTGCACGCGATGGATGAGGATGTGCCCCTAACCGAGTTTGCCCGCGTGGCGACGTTGGCGGCGAAATTGCCCCTGCGCTTCACAGAAGATGCTCGGGCGTGGCTTGCCCACTCGGATGTAACAGATGCGATTCGGGCGGAGGCCATTGGCAGCGCGGCTTCTATTATTTCTGCCAATTCGTTGGTGCGTGCCGCGCTTTTGCAGCGCCAGCGAGATTTTTTAACCCCGCCTGGCTTGGTGACCGACGGCCGGGATATGGGGTCGGTGGTTTTCCCGGATGCGCCCTTAAAAGTATTTTTAACCGCGTCGGCGCAGGCACGCGCCCAACGGCGGTATAACCAGTTGATTGCAAAAGGAAAAAATGTCATAATGCTGGACTTGGTTCGGGATTTGCAAGCCCGCGATCAACGCGACACTGAGCGGGCCATTGCCCCGCTCAAAGCCACGGCAGATGCCCATGTGCTCGATACGAGCGAGATGGATGCCCAGTCGGCGGCGAATTGTGTGTTGGGTTGGTGGCGAGGGCTGTAGTTTTGCGCCAAGCTTAAAGTCCGCTTGTTTTCGCAACGAAAAGCACGCGGCACCACTCGGAAGACCGTTCTCTGCGCAATCTCGCGCAACCGTTTCCCTCCCGAGTTGAAAGTGAAACATTTATGGCAACAGCAGCACAAAAAGCCTCCGCAGCCGCGCTGGCCGCAAATAAAGTAGTCCACGCTCCCGATTCGTTCGCAGCCTTGTTCGAGGAAAGCCTCGCACGCCAGGAAATGCGCGAGGGTGAGTTGATTACCGCCGAGGTGACACGCGTTGATTACAACGTGGTGGTGGTAAACGCCGGTTTGAAATCTGAGTCGTATATCGATATCGCAGAGTTCAAAACCGACAAGGGTGAACTCGAAGTTAAAGAAGGCGATTTCGTGCAAGTCGCTATTCAAAGCATTGAAAACGGCTTTGGCGAAACGAGGCTGTCGCGTGATATCGCGAAGCGTTTGTCTGCTTGGCACAATCTTGAGTTGGCGATGGAGCAAGGCGTGATCGTTCGCGGCTTTGTCAACGGCAAAGTCAAAGGCGGCCTCACGGTATTGGTCAATGGCATCCGCGCGTTCTTGCCCGGCTCGCTGGTTGATGTACGCCCCGTAAAAGATACCTCGCCGTTTGAAAATAAAGAGATGGATTTCAAAGTTATTAAGCTCGATAAGAAGCGTAATAACGTTGTGGTTTCCCGCCGTGCTGTAGTTGAGCAATCGATGGGCGCTGAGCGCGAGAAGATGATGAGCGAGCTCTCCGAAGGCGCAATCGTTAAAGGTATTGTGAAAAACATTACCGACTACGGCGCGTTCGTAGATTTGGGCGGTATTGATGGTTTGTTGCACATCACCGATTTGGCATGGCGTCGCGTGAAGCACCCATCGGAAGTGATCGCTGTCGGCGACGAAGTGACCGCTAAGATTTTGAAGTTCGACCAAGAAAAGAACCGCGTTTCGTTAGGCATGAAGCAAATCGGCGACGATCCATGGTCTGGCTTAACCCGCCGTTACCCAACCAGCACGCGCTTGTTCGGTAAAGTCACCAACATCACCGATTACGGCGCGTTCGTTGAGATCGACGCGGGTATCGAAGGCTTGGTGCACGTGTCCGAGATGGATTGGACGAACAAGAACGTTTCGCCTTCCAAAGTCGTTTCTTTGGGCGACGAAGTGGAAGTAATGATCCTCGAGATCGATGAAGACCGCCGCCGCATGTCGTTAGGCATGAAGCAGTGTCAGCCGAACCCGTGGGAAGAGTTCAGCATGAACCACAAAAAGGGCGACAAAGTTAAAGGTACGATCAAATCGATTACCGACTTTGGCGTATTTTTGGGTTTGCCTGGCAACATCGATGGTTTGGTGCATTTGTCTGATTTGCATTGGACGCTTCCTGGCGAGCAAGCGATCCGCGATTACAAGAAAGGCCAAGAAGTTGAGGCTGTTGTGCTTGCAATCGACACCGACAAAGAGCGCATTTCGCTTGGCGTGAAGCAGATGGATG